>JAIOJU010000194.1 GCA_019911765.1 Thiobacillus sp. | reverse complement strand
TCGCTCAACTCAAAATGAATTTGACTTCAATTTCAAGTGTGAGCATTTATGCTAGTTGTCATCCCAACCTAAGTCAGAACAACTACCGCAACAACACCCACACCTATCGGCTGTAAATTGTTAAAGATCAATCGATTAGCACATCAGCTTTCGCTTGCGTCGCCGTTTCGAGAGGTGCGCATTCTACAGAACTTACAGAATGCGTCAACACATAATTTCGAAATGGTTGCGGGGGCAGGATTTGAACCTACGACCTTCGGGTTATGAGCCCGACGAGCTGCCAGACTGCTCCACCCCGCGCCTGTTCGCAAATGAAACTGCGTCAATCGAGAAGCGGAACTATAGCAAAGCGCACCCAAGCCCGTCAACACTTACTCGCGTTTCCCGCACACACCTCATGCCAGCGGATGAACATCCACAATGTTTTCAAGGTGCTATGCGGCCCACACGGAAAACAGCAAAAACAAGGCCGGTATAAAAACACCCTATATCGCTCGCCTGACCGGAAATGCCGCACAATTTATAAGCAAACACGGGTGGGCAGTCTGCCGACGAAGCCGCTACCATTCAAAACATCTATTGTTGGCTTGAAGGTTATCTGTGCGGATTACTGACTTCTCCGTTTCCCGTTTGCCGCGTATCGAGTTTGGTTCTGGGGCACTCACTCAACTACCCGCAATCGCTCGCCAATATGGCACTCGGGCATTGCTGGTGACGGGTTCAACTTCGTTCAAGCACTCACCACTCTGGACGACGGTGACAAACGCTTTAGCCGTGCAGGGCATTTCATGGGCGCATCTGGCCATCCCGGGCGAACCGTCTCCACAGATGGTCGACGAAGCCGTGCACGCCCAGCACAAGAATCCGATCGATGTTGTCATCGGTATCGGTGGCGGCAGCGCGCTGGATGCGGCCAAGGCAATCGCCGGCCTGCTTAAGCCAGGCAATTCCGTGATGGACCATCTGGAAGGCGTGGGCCCCGAACTGCCCTATGCCGGTCCCGCCACCCCGTTTATTGCCGTCCCCACCACCTCGGGCACCGGTTCGGAAGCCACCAAGAATGCGGTGCTGAGCGTGCAAGGTGCGGAAGGCTTCAAGAAATCATTCCGTGACGAGAAGCTGGTGGCGGAATACGCACTGATCGACCCTGATCTGCTGGCCACCTGCCCGCCTGCCGTCATCGCGGCAAACGGCATGGATGCCTTTACACAACTATTGGAGTCCTATGCTTCCAGCCGCGCTGCGCCGATGACCGATTCGCTGGCCTGGGGCGGCATGAAAGCTGCCCGCGACGGCCTGTTGGCCTTATATGCCGACTCAGGCAATGCGGCAGCACGCGAACGGATGGCATATGCGGCACTGGTCTCGGGGATCACCCTGGCCCAAGTCGGACTGGGCTCGGTGCACGGTCTGGCTGCGCCCCTGGGTGCGTTTTTCCCGATTCCGCATGGCGTTGCCTGCGGCACGCTGGTGGCCAGCGCCACGCGCGTCAACATCACTACGCTGCTGGCACGCGAACCAACACACCCCGCGCTGGAAAAGTATGCGCAGGCAGGTCGTCTGCTGAGCAAACAAGGCGGCCTGTCACAGGAAGCCGCGCACGCAGCCCTGCTCGACACGCTGGAAGCCTGGACACGAGCACTCAACCTGCCGACATTGGCGCATTACGGTGTGACACACGCAGACATCCCGCGCATAGTGGCCAACAGTCGCGGCAGCAGCATGAAAACCAACCCGGTCACGCTGGCGGACAGCGAAATTGCAGCCATCCTTGAGTCACGCATCCACTAGGGCCTGCTCACACTAATTTCACGTCTGCGTTGTTGCGAGAAAGCGATGGATGCAAGGCGTGTCGCACCGGCAAGGGCCATCCCTTGCCAAGCGGCACAACGCCGCAGACGCGCTTTCTCACAACAACCCGGAGGGGCGGGACGATTCGGGCGCATCCCTTTGTCGCGATCCGCTTGCTGTGCCCGCACAGCGGCGCGTCCCGCTTCGCGGGCTGCATCCCGAATCGGCCTCGCCGCCGGCGCGAAATTAGTGTGAACAGGCCCTAATCGCGCATTAAAGTTAACGCCCTGCCATCCGCTATTTTCTGCGATCTCTTCATCTGGAACCATCATGTCCGGCCTTCTGGTTTTCTTTGTGGTGCTTGCCCTCCCCGCCATTTACGGCGTGTTCATCTTCAATCAGCTGGTCGCGCTCAAGCACGGTGTCGGCAAAGCCTGGTCGAACATCGACATCCTGCTCAAGCAACGTCACGACGAACTCCCCAAGCTGGTCGAAACCTGCAAGCAATACATGCAGTTCGAGCAGGAAACCCTGGAAAAGGTGATGCAGGCGCGCAGCCAGGTGGCAAGCGCGCGCGAATCGCACAACATCCCCGCACTGGGCCAGGCAGAAGGTGCCTTGCGCCTGGGTCTGGGCAACCTGTTTGCCGTGGCTGAGGCCTATCCCGAGCTCAAGACCAACGAAACCTTCCAGCATCTGCAGGCCCGCATCACCGGGCTGGAAAACGCCATTGCCGACCGCCGCGAGTTTTACAACGACTCGGTCAACATCAACAACGTGCGCATCGAGCAATTCCCGGACACGATCGTTGCACGCCTGTTTGGCTTCAGCCCGTTTGCACTGCTCAAATTTGCCGCCGAAGAAAAGAAAGATGTCGATCTGAAACAGCTGTTCAATAGCTGATGTTTCATCTGCGTCTGGGCAACGAATGGCGGCATGACTACGCCAACTTTGTGCTGGGTGGCGGCAACCTGCTGTTGCTGCTGCTCGGGTTCAAGCTGCAGTCACGCCTGGGTTGGCAGATCAGCTTTGCGCTGGTCGGGCTGACCAGCTTCTGGGCCTGGTACGCCAACCTCAAGCGCTACCGCACCGTGGCGGACACGCCGACCTCTCGCATCGCATCGGCCCCGCAAGGCTATATCGAACTCGTCGGCCGCGGCCGGCAGCCGCCTGGCGACAGCCTGGTCAGCCCGGTCAACGGCTTGCCCTGCCTGTGGTATCGCTATCGTATCGAACGTAAGCATGGCGACCGCTGGGAGCACGTTGAGTCCGGCGTGTCGCACGACACCTTTGGCGTAAATGACGGCAGCGGCCAGGTGCTGGTTGACCCTGACGGCGCCGAAATTCTCACCTCACACAAACAGGTTTCAACCCAGGGCGGCTATCGCAAAACCGAGTGGACGCTGATAGAAGGCGAAACGATTTATGTCATCGGTGAGCACGTCACCCTGGGCGGGCCCAATGCCATGCTCGACAAAAAGACCGATCTCGCCACGCTGCTGGCCGAATGGAAGCAGGACAAAGCCGCCCTGCTGGCCCGTTTCGATGCCAACCGCGACGGTGAAATCAGTCTTGAGGAATGGGAACATGCACGCCGGGCTGCATCGATCGAAATCGACCGGGCGCATCTCGACATTCGGCTTAAAGATGGCATCCACCTCATCCGTAAACCTGAACATGGCCGCCCGTTTCTGGTAGCCAATCGTGAAGTCACTGCATTGGTGCGCCACTTCCGCCTGTGGAGCTGGCTGCATCTGGGGCTGATGCTGGCCGCGCTGTCCGGACTCGCTTTCATCTGACACGCAGAGCCACGCCTGTTTCTTGCCCTGTCGAATTTCACGCCCTATAGTCAAGACACGGAGGACGCATCATGAAACACGCCATACCCGAAACCCCATCTGATTTTGATCACACCCGCATCATTGAACGGCCGGATGGTTGTTACTGGACCGATGCCGACACGGGCGAGGAATACGGACCCTTCGCCAGCCTGATGGATGCCGTCCAGGACATGGAATACAACGCTGACAGTGACTATGAACCCGGCGAAACCCTGGAGGAAGCCGAGGATGAACTGGGAATTTCTGACTGGATCGATCCCGACACCGGCGACCCCGGCGAGAGCTACCACCGTTTCACAGACTGAAACAGACTCAGTCAGCGCCTGGGTTCACGCGATGGAGCCATTTCGGCCGCGCGTGCTTCCTGCTCAAAAATATTGTCGCGGTACGGGTTGCCGCCGCGCAATAAAGCCAGCAACCCGGCCAACGGGTACAACACCAACAGCAGCATGCCCCAGCGTTCAAACTGCTGGACATGTGCCCGTTCGTGCGCCCGGGTCGCACTCAGCGCATCGAGCGACACCCCAACCACCACGTGCCCCAATGTCATGGCAGCGACCGACCCGCTAAAGGGAAACCCCCGGCGCAGGATTCGGGCGGGCCACCCCCCGGCAGATTCCAGCAC
>JAIOJU010000193.1 GCA_019911765.1 Thiobacillus sp. | reverse complement strand
CGGCGACGGACGCTCGAACTTCGACACGGTCAGCGTGTGCATGGTCGAGCGCGCGCTGGCCAAGGCGAACATCGCGCAGAACATCGTCATCGACTGCTCGCATGCCAACTCGCTGAAGGACCCGGCCCTGCAGCCGCTGGTCCTGTCAGACTGCGTACACCAGATCCGGGAAGGCAACCAATCCATCGTCGGCATGATGCTGGAGAGCAACATCGAGGCCGGCAACCAGCCGATTCCCGCAGACCTCTCCAGGCTGAAGTACGGCCAGTCGGTCACCGACGCCTGCATCGACTGGCCCACCACCGAAGCCGTCATCCGCAAGGCGCGTGCCGTCCTCAAGGACATCCTGCCGCAACGAGGAAAAATGTAGGTCGGCCTTCAGGCCGACTGCTTTGCCTGAATCCGTGTCGGGCTGAAGCTCGACCTACACACTGACAACTGATCTCACATACGAAGAAAATGTCGCTCATCAAACCCTTCCGCGGCCTGCGCCCGGCGCCAGGCCGCGCCGCCGAAGTCGCCGCACCGCCCTACGACGTTCTATCCGCCGACGAGGCGCGCGCGCGCGTAGGGAACCGTCCATGGAGCTTCCTGCATATTTCCAAAGCGGAGATAGATCTGCCGCCGGAAACCGACCATTACTCGCCGCAGGTCTACGCCAAGTCGCGGGAGAATTTCGACCGCATGATCGCCGAAGGCGTGCTGCGGCAGGACGAGGCGCCCTGCTACTACGCCTACCGCCTGGTCATGGGCGAGCATGTCCAGACCGGCCTCGTCGCCGCCGCCTCGGTGGCCGACTACGACACCAACCGCATCCGCAAACACGAATACACCCGCCCCGACAAGGAAGACGACCGCGTGCGGCAGATCGATGCGCTCAATGCCCAGACCGGGCCGGTGCTGCTGGCCTATCCCGCCGCGCCCGAAGTCGACGCCATCCTGGCTGCGGCTTCCAGCGGCACGCCCGATTCCGACGCCGAACTCGACGGCGTGCGCCACACCCTGTGGGTGATCCGTGACGCAGCGACCCTGGAACACATCACCGCCGCCTTCAATGCCATGCCCGCGCTGTATATCGCCGATGGCCATCACCGCTCCGCCTCGGCCTCGCGCATCGCCGCCACGCGCCGCGCCGCCAATCCGGCCCACTCCGGCAGCGAGCCCTACAACTTCTTCCTGTCGGTGATTTTCCCTGCGCACGAGATGCACATCCTCGATTACAACCGGCTGATCACCGACCTGAACGGGTTGAGCGCGGACGCCTTGCTGGAGAAACTGAGCGCGGCCTTCAGCGTCGAACCCGCTGCCAGCGCGGTCAAACCCGACCGCCCGGGCCGCTTCGGCCTCTATCTGGCGGGGCAATGGTACCGCCTCGACATCCGCCCGGACCTGATCCCGGACGATCCGGTGGGGCGCCTCGACGTCAGCCTGCTGCAAAACAACCTGATCGCGCCCATCCTCGGCATCACCGACCCGCGGCGCGACAAACGCATCGATTTCGTCGGCGGCATTCGTGGCCTGGCCGAGCTCGAAAAACGGGTCAACAGCGGGGAAATGGCGCTGGCTCTCGCCTTCCATCCCACCCGCATGGAAGACCTCATGGCGGTGGCCGATGCAAACGAAGTCATGCCGCCCAAGTCCACCTGGTTTGAACCCAAGCTGGCGGATGGGCTGGCTTCGCATATGCTGTAACAAACCTTGGCTTGGGGCGTGCCGGCTCATTCAGCCACCCGCCCTGAGCCAGGTGTTTGGCAAACATTGGAAAAACGTTTCACACGATTGATTTAATTGGCTTTATTTAAACCATTCAGCAACAGCCTCATCATGAATGGAATAAATCAGCGTTTCCCTAAGGTTTTGCGAACAGGTGCCGTTTAGTCATCTAACAATAAGCAACACCCCAACGGAAAACAGGCCTACAGGTATCAACCCAGTGAAAATCGACAAACGTATCACCCCTCCCGCCGCCTCCAAAGCATCAGCCGCCAAAGGCAAGGGCGCAGGCAAAACAGCCACCCCTGCCGGGGGAGGAAGCGATTCACTGACCCTGACCGAATCCAGCACCCGCGTCCGTTCGCTGGAATCCCAACTGGCTGCAGTAGATGTCACCGATGTGGGCAAGGTTGAATCGGTCAAGGCCGCGCTTGCCGACGGCACGTTCGCTGTCGATGCCGAAGTGGTCGCTGATCGTCTGATCGACCACACCAAGGATGCCCTGCGCAAGCGCCCACGCAAGAAATAATTCCCCCGGACTATCCCCGCCTGCATCCCCTGGCTGACCAGCATCCGATCAAGCCTCGGGTTAGGGCCTGTTCACACTAATTTCACGTCTGCGTTGCTGCGAGAAAGCGATGGATGCAAGGCGTGTCGCGCCGGCAAGGGACATCCCTTGCCAAGCGGCACAACGCCGCAGACGCGCTTTCTCGCAACAACCCGGAGGGGCGGGTCGATTCGGGCGCATCCCTTTGTCGCGATCCGTTTGCTGTGCCCGCACAGCGGCGCGTCTCGCTTCGCGGGCTGCATCCCGAATCGGCCTCGCCGCAGGCGCGAAATTAGTGTGAACAGGCCCTAGTACCGGCGGCACGCAATTTGATGGGGATGCAATAGAATCAAACCTCGACAGCTCTCTCGAGACTTACCATGAACACTATCACCTTGTCCGTAACCGGCATGACCTGCGGCGGTTGCGTCAACAGCGTGCAGAAGGTCCTTTCAGCGCTACCTGGCGTACAAAGCGCCGAAGTCACGCTCACCCCCGCTCAGGCACGCGTCACCTACGATCCGGCACAGCTTGGCCGCGCCGAACTGGTGCAGGCGGTCGTTGACGCCGGGTTTGGTGCCGAAGACAGCCTCACCTGACTTTCGGCAGCGCCTAGGACTGGCCGCATAGCTTTTCCAGCGGTTCGGGAAAGTGCACGTGGTTGCCCTGCACATAATCGACACCGATCTGACGCAGCATGGCCAGCGTCTGATCGGTCTCGACATATTCAGCGATGGTCTTGAGTCCCATCTGGTGGCCGATGCGATGGATGGCCTCGACCATGGAACGATCAACCGGATTGCTCGTGATGTCGTTCACGAATGCACCGTCGATCTTGAGGTAATCCACCTTCAGGTTTTTCAGGTACATGAAGGATGACAGACCACTGCCAAAATCATCCAGCGCAAAGCTGCAGCCAAAATCACGCATGGCTTCGATAAAACCATTGACGACTGCCAGGTTGCCGATTGCGGCTGTTTCCGTGATTTCAAAACATAGATGCGGCCCTGCTTCCGGGTGGTCCTGCAGATGCGCCAGCAACTTGCTGCGGAACGCCGGGTCCTTCAGCGACGCGCCCGACAGATTCACCGCAAACAGGCAATGCTGCGTACGTTCATCGGACAAATACCGGGCGCACAGGCGCAAAGCTTCTTCTATGACCCAGCTATCGAGCGCGGGCATGATGGAATAACGCTCAGCCGCTGGAATAAATGCCATCGGCAGGATCTCGCTGCCGTCATCATCCACCATGCGCAACAGCAATTCGACATGCCGATGGGTCCCTGGCGCCCCATCGGTACGCCGGATTTCCTGCCATGACAGGCGTAACCGCTGTTCTTCAAGCGCCCGGTGAATCCGTGTCACCCACTGCATTTCACCACGATGGCGCACCAGATCGGAATCGCGTATCTCGTAAACGTGAATCTGGTTACGGCCCCGGTCTTTTGCCACATAACACGCCGCATCCGCCGCCGACAGCAAATTCGCGGCCGTACCGCTGTCGCGGTTGATGGCTACCATGCCCACGCTCATGCCGACGGCAAAGATGCGATCGCCCCATTTGAAGCGGAAGCGCTGCACTTCGGCGCGGAACGTATCCGCCACCTCCAGCGCATCCTGAACGTTGCAGTTTTCCAGCAGCAGCGCAAATTCATCGCCCCCCAGGCGTGCCAGGGTATCGCGTTCGCGCAGATTGGCTTTGAGCAGCAAGGCCAGTTGACGCAGCAATTCATCGCCTGCCGCGTGACCACAGGTGTCGTTGATCACCTTGAATTGATCGAGGTCCATGTAGCACAGTGCATGTTCCCGATCCTGTTGCAGGGCCGACAGCAGCGTGCGCTGCAACCGCTGCTCAAACTCGCGACGGTTGATCAGTCCGGTCAAGGCATCATGGCTGGCCTGATATACCAGACGGGCGGTGGCCTGATCGATTTTTTCCTGCATCTGATCCTGCATGGTCTGCAAGTGCGCCGCCATGTGGTTGATGCCATGCTGCAGCATGCCCAGTTCCGCCTGCCCGCTTTCCTCCACCCGTTCATCCAGATGGCCTTCACCAATGCGGCTCACTGTATGGGTCAAGGCCAGGATCGGTCGCGTAATCTGGCGGCCGATCAGCCAGGCAAACAAGAGACTGGCACCCAGCCCCGCCAGCAGAATGAGCAGGCTGCGCAGAATGGCGTCACGCTGGCTTTTGAGTGTGGCGCTGCGCGACACGTCCAGTCCCACCCACCCCAGAAAGCGCGTCTGCCCGCTGATTGGCGCGGCCTGTTCAGCCATGGGTTGAAAGTCATCCACCACAATTTGGGTGCGGGTAATCGGCGCGTAGTAAACCAGCCGGTTCTGGTACTCGGCCTGATAAATCCGGTCAACGGGCAATTTGTCCCGGACAGGATTGACCCAGGTACCCCGTCCAACCTGCGCCAGCCACTGACCGTTATCGGAAAACACCGCCACGCCGCGAATATCCGGCTCGATTGCGGCTTTTTCGAGCAGGGTCTGCAATATCTCGATATTGCCGGAAGCCACGCCATATTCGGCTGCCGGTGCCAGCTGCCTGGCAATCGCTACCGCACGGGTACGCAACGACTGGTCAAGATCGTCAATTTTCGAGGTAATGAGCTGGAACATCAGCAGCACGCCAATAATCGCCACAGGCACGATGCTCAAGCCAATGACGCGACCCCGTATCCCCAATGAAGTGAGCATCAGCGTCCCCCTCCCAGTCGCTTTTCCAGTTCATTTTCGGAAGGCAAAGAAAACCCGAGTGAACGCGCAACCTGTTCATTGATCGAGACACTGAAATACGCCGGGTAAGTGGGTGATGGCAAACGGATGGACGGGCTGCGCAGGACGCTACGCACCCATTCCGCGGTCTGGCGGCCAATCTGCGCCGGACTGGAGTGCAGCGACAACAATGCACCCGCACGCGTCAGCGAGCGTGAATAGCCCAGCACCGGATCGCGGTAACGATAGGAAGTCAGAAACAGGCTTTGCGCGGTATTGCGGTTGAATATCAGCGGGTCCGGTACTGCCAGCAACAAATCCACTTCCGACAACACGGTTTCAAGCGGCGTGATCAGCCGATCGCTTTCATCCAGCAACACATGCATCAACCCCAATTGCTGTGCACGCAGGGATTCGCCCAGCTCGCTTACGATCCCTTCCTGATCATCACTCAGCAGAACCCCCACGCGTCGCACGTCGGGCAGGGCCAGCCGGATCAACTGCGCCTGGCGGTCGAAAGGTTGATCGATATAGATGGCCGACGCGCTGCGGCGCCCCTCAGTCAAACGGGCGCGCCCGGTTTTGAGATACCACGCCCGTGGCACCAGCACCGCCAGCACAGGCGGGCGATTGGCCAACGCAGACAGCGATTCGGCCGACCGCACGCCAACGGCAACGGCAAGACCCGTGTCCTGCAACGAGTCTTGCGTCAGTCGTTCAGCGTATACCCGGTCGACTTCATGACCACTGTCGTCGAGATAGGCACGTACAACCTGGTACACCTCCTGATAAGGCGCCGTATCATCGCTCAGCACCACCGTGACCCGTGCTGCGGCCGACAACCCCGCCATTCCCATCAAGCAGACAAAGAGCAGCAGCAACCCGGACAGGCGCCGCCATTTCATCCACCAGATTTGTGACGATCCAAACGTCAAACCGTGCCCCCGCTTGCGGCCGGCTCATCCGTCCCTGGCACAGCGCCCCACAGACACATGCCCTTGCTTTCCTTGGCGATGGCTTCAAGCAGTGCGGCGTGTGCTTCCAGGTCATCACTCGATGCCGGCAGCAGGACAGGCTTGGGGCGCATCCGCGCGGCCGCCTGGTCAGCCTGGGCGCTGCGCGCCTCCAGGTCGATCGACAGACTTTCCTGTCCCCGCGTCAAAGCCAGATACACCGCCGCCAGCAGTTCGCAGTCGACCAATGCGCCGTGCAGGGTACGCGCCGCATTATCGACGCCGTAGCGTTTGCACAATGCATCCAGATTATTGCGCTGCCCCGGGTGCAGGGACTTCGCCATGGCCAGCGTGTCGATCACGCCATCGCACCAGGTATTCAGCGGCTGCATCTCGAGCAGGCGCAATTCCATGTTGAGAAAGCCCACGTCAAATGGCGCGTTGTGAATGATGAGTTCGGCACCCTGGATGAAATCGACGAACTCGCGCGCGATATCGGTAAAGCGTGGCTTGTCCTGCAGGAATTCGGGGGTAATGCCATGTACCTGCATTGCGCCGGCATCGATATCGCGATCCGGATTCACATACCGGTGCAAATGGTTGCCGGTCAACCGCCGGTTGACCATCTCGACCGCTGCAACTTCGATGATGCGATGCCCCTGATTGGGATCCAGTCCAGTGGTTTCAGTATCGAGGATGATTTGTCGCATGAGCCGATATCAGGTGGGTGATGCCTGCAACACGCCCTGGTTGGCCAGGGCATCCGCGCGTTCGTTTTCAGGGTGGCCGGCATGGCCGCGCACCCACTTCCATTCAATCTGATGCAGATGGCTCAGGGCATCCAGTTGCAGCCATAAATCCTGGTTCTTCACCGGCTTGCCATCAGCAGTCCGCCAGTTGCGTCGTTTCCAGCCGGCCATCCATTCGCTGATGCCCTTTTGCACATATTGCGAGTCGGTATGCACTTCAACCGTGGAGGGCCGTTTCAGCGACTCCAGCGCACGGATCACCGCCATCATTTCCATGCGGTTGTTGGTGGTATTGGCCTCACCCCCGCAAATTTCCTTGCGATGCCCGGCCGATACCAGCAGCGCGCCCCAGCCGCCATTGCCGGGATTACCCTTGCAAGCGCCATCGCTATATATATAGATGGTGTCAGCGTTCACGACGTGTCCGATATTGTTTGAGATTGACCACTTTGGCTGCAGGCGATAATAAACGCTGCGCCACCGGCATTTTCCACTCAGGCTGAATAATATTCATGCCCTGCACCCGCTTCACCGCCTGCAGGAAATAGACGCCGCCACCCATGGCCCACCAGCGATCCCCTGCCGGCTCCATGAAACGCAGACGTCGCAGCCAGTTCTCGCGGTTGATGGGGGGACGATAGCAACACATGCTGCCCGCCGCCACCTCAAGTCCCAGCAAGGCCATCCAGTCCTTCACCCGCGAAATATTCAGGAAATTGCCGTTCCACGGGTAACCCCGCTCGCCACCCTGCAGGGCCCGCGCCAGCCCCCACAGACTGCGTGGGTTGAATCCGGCCATCACCAAGCGGCCTTCCGGACGCAACACGCGCTCGGCCTCGCGCAACACCTGGTGCGGATTGGAACTGAACTCAAGCACATGCGGAAGCAACAGCAGATCAAGTGACTGGCTCTCGAATGGCAAGAACATGGGATCGGACCGCACCTGTGCCGGCGCTTCCACTGCACACGTCACCCGCAGCGGGATGCGGCTGTTGCGCAAAAAATCAATCCGCGGCAATCCGATCTGGACTGCATTGAAGCCGAACACATCCGACACCGCGTGGTCAAAATATCGCAGTTCACGGAACAGCAAATGCTGTCCCAGCGGCGTTTCGAACCATCCTGCGTCGAGCTTGGATAACATAGTCATCTCTCCTGTCTGACTGTCCCGCCATGTTGACACTCAAACCCCTGTCTGCGTTCGAAGACAATTACATCTGGGTCCTGCACGATGATCAGCATGCCATCGCGGTCGACCCGGGCGACCCGGCGCCGCTCATTGCCTATCTCGACACGCATCAACTCGCCCTGACTGCTGTGCTCATCACCCATCACCACCGTGATCATACGGGTGGCAACACTACCCTGCGTCAACGCTATCACTGTGCCATCTACGCGCCGGACAATCCGCGCATTCCCGCTACAACCCATATCCTGAAGGGGGGTGAAACCTTGAACCTGACAGCCCCCGAGTTGCATTTTAGTATTCTTGCCACGCCCGGCCACACGCTCGACCATATCAGCTATGTCGGCCACGGTTCACTGTTTTGTGGCGATACCGTGTTCGGCTGCGGTTGCGGAAAACTGTTCGAAGGCACGCCTGCCATGATGGCTGCGAGCCTCGATGCCATCATGGCTCTGCCCGATGCTACCCGAGTCTGTTGCGCACATGAATATACCTTGAGCAATATTGACTTTGCCAAAACCATAGACGGCTCGAATCAGGCTTTGCTTGAGCGTGAACGAAACGACCGGACAGCCCGTTCGAACAATCAGCCGACCCTGCCCTCAACCCTGGCACTGGAGCAAGCCACCAATCCGTTTCTGCGTTTTCACGCACCGGACATGATTGCCTTTGCCAGCCGTTATCTGAATCGCCCCAACCCCAGTCCCGCCGATGTATTCGGCGCGATCCGCGCGGCCAAGGACGCCTGGGACGGTTGACCGAACCCCACCCGGCCCTTACGATGAAGGCTTATTGAGCAAGGGAGACCGACTTGCCCGCAGTCAAAGCAGCAAAAATCAACAGGCTTGGCCTGGCACTTCTACCCTTGGCACTCTGTTTGCCGGTACAAGCAGCGGATTCACTTGCCCTCGTTCAGACACTTGAATGGCATGGCGACAGTGCCAGCGGCACGGTTAATGACGAGCAGTCAGCCGAATCAAGCCAGGAAGATGTCTGGCAACGTATTCGTAGCGGTTTCAAGATCGACCCTGCCGCTTCGCTGAACCCCCTCGTTGCCACCCACGAATCCTGGTACGGATCACGCCCGGATTACGTTCGCCGCATGGTCGAGCGCTCACGCCGCTATCTGTTCCATATCGTGCAGGAAGTGGACCGCCGCGCAATGCCGATGGAAGTCGCATTGCTGCCGATGATCGAAAGTGCGTTCAACCCAACCGCACTATCCCCTTCCGATGCTTCCGGCATCTGGCAATTCATTCCGTCCACCGGACGTCACTACGGCCTCAAGCAGGACACGTGGTACGACGGCCGCCGTGATTTCACCGCAGCCACCCATGCCGCGCTCGATTATCTGGGCAAGCTCTATCTCGATTTTGGGGACTGGCAACTGGCGCTGGCCGCCTATAACTGCGGCGAGGGCTGTGTTGCGCGCGCCATCCAGAAAAACGTCGACCAGGGACTGCCGACCGACTACGCCAGCCTGATACTGCCCAACGAAACCCGGCACTACGTGCCCAAGCTGCTTGCAGTCAAGAGCCTGATCAGCAATCCCGAACAGTACGGCATCGAAATCGACACGCTGCCGAATGAGCCCTATTTCAACCAGGTCAGGGTCCATGCCAACATGGACATCCATTCCGCTGCGAAGCTGGCGGGCATGAGCAGCACCGACTTTATTGCCCTGAATGCAGCGTTCCCGCGCAACCTGATCCGCTCCGATACGCCAGTCAACCTGCTGGTGCCTGTCGACAAGGCCGACAAATTCCAGCGCAACCTGGAAAGCGGAACCTGGGACAGCTGGCAGCCCCAGACCGTGAAAAAAGGCGAGCGTCCGGAAGCGATTGCCAGACGATTCGATGTCAGCATTGACCGCCTGAAGGAGCACAACCAGTTCCACCTCAAGCGCGGCAAACTGGTGCGCGACCAGACCATCCTGGTCCCGATCAGGGGCCGTGGCGTGGTGGCCTCGCCGAGCCCTGCTGCGGTAGTAGCCATGGCGACCGATTCAAACGAGCACCAGGTCGAGCGTGGCGATACGCTGTTCAGCGTGGCGCGCCGTTACGGACTGACCGTCACCCAGCTAGTCCAGGCCAACCCCAATCTGGACAGCAGCATCCGGCCCGGCCAGATACTGCTGTTGCCTGCAAGTGAAAACGTCACCCCGAAACCGGCAGCCATCCGGCATGTCGCCTTCAAGCCAGGTGTCAGGGAGCCCGTCAAACCCTCCCGCTATACCGTCAAGCGTGGCGATACCCTGCACGCCATTGCGGATCGCTTTGGTGTCACATTGGCAGAACTCAAAGCCTGGAACCGGGCATTCAGGAAAAGCAGCAGCATTCGTCCGGGACAGGCGATCGTCGTCAGAAATCCCTGAAAGCACGATGGCCCACTGCGACTTAGCGCAGTGCGGGCTGCATGCCCAACCCGGACACGACTCAATCCGGCGCGGGCGGCTCCTCTGACTTGTCCGACATGATGAGGCCCATGCCCACAGCGGCCACCACCATCCACAGCACCGCAGCCCAGATACCGAGTGCATCGGACAGCGGCCCCATGAAGAACATCATCAGCATGGCCACCGCCAGCACCGCGTTGCCGATCCAGAAATTGCGACTGTGTTTGCCTGTATTCAATTTATCTTCCGTCTTCAGTTATGAAAGCTGGCCAGCAACCCAGTGGCAACGTGCCCAATGCCCGTTCCCCAGATCAGTCTGCTCGGGATAGGCAAGCCGACACGCCTCGCTGGCATGCGTACAACGTGGATGAAAATGGCAGCCGACCGGCGGATTGAGCGGCGACGGCTGGTCGCCCGGCAGCCGGATGATGGTGTGCCCGGTCTGCGTCTCGATGCGCGGCACCGCGCTCACCAGCGCCTGCGTGTACGGATGACGCGGCGCGCGCAGCACGTCGGCCGCCGCGCCCTGTTCGACGATGCGCCCGAGGTACATCACCGCCACGTCGTGCGCCAGATAATCGACCACGGCCAGATTGTGCGTGATGAACAGATAGGCCAGCCCCAGACTATCCTGCAGATCTTTCAGCAGATTCAGGATCTGCGCCTGCACCGACACATCGAGCGCACTGGTGGGCTCGTCGCAGATCACCAGCCGCGGCGACACCGCCAGTGCCCGTGCAATGGCGATGCGCTGGCGCTGGCCGCCCGAGAAGGCATGAGGATAGCGCCCGCCCGCATCCTCCGGCAATCCAACCTGACGCAATAGCTGGGTCATCGCCTCGCGGCGATCCCTGGCCGCGCCCACACCCAGCGCGTCCATGCCTTCGAGCAGGATGTCCGCCACCCGCATGCGTGGGTTGAGCGAACTGAACGGATCCTGGAATACCATCTGCGCCTGCCGCCGCAGCATGGCCACATTATCTGCAAGTATGGTTTCACCGCCCAGTGCGATCGTGCCTGCCGTCGGCTCGATCAGGCGCAGCAGCGCCTTGCCCACGGTGGTTTTGCCGCAACCCGATTCGCCCACCAACGCCAGCGTGCGGCCCGCCCGTATCGACAGCGACACCTCGTCCACCGCGCGCACATGGCCGACCGTACGCTGGAAGAAGCCGCGTCGGACCGGAAAATGCACCTTCAGTCCATCGACCTGCAGCAGAGGCTGCGTAATTTCTCCCGACTTCGCATGGGCAGTCATTTCGCGTTCACTGCGTGCCGGCAACCCGGCTGCCAGATGGCAGCGCACCCGCTGGCCGTCCAGGGTCTGCCAGTCTGGTGATTCCGTGCGGCAACGCGCAATCGCGAACGGGCAGCGCGGCGCAAAGCGGCAGCCGCGCTGTGTCTGATCGAACCCGGGGACCTGTCCCGGAATCGTGGTCAGCCGCCCGCCATCGCCGGGACGCGGCAGCGCCTCGAACAGCATGCGGCTATAGGGATGCTGCGGCGCGGCAAAGAACGCATCGCGCGCGCCCTCCTCCACCAGTTCGCCGGCATACATCACGCCGACGCGGTCGGCATTCTCGGCCACCACGCCGAGATCGTGCGTGATCAGCAGCATGCCCATCTGCTGCTCGGTACGCAGGCGCCGCAGCACATCGAGCACCTGGGCCTGGATGGTCACGTCCAGCGCCGTGGTCGGCTCGTCGGCGATCAGCAGTTTCGGCCTGCCTGCCAGCGCCATCGCGATCATCACGCGCTGGCGCAGGCCGCCCGACAGCTCGAACGGATAGGATTCGAGCCGCCGTGCCGCATCCGGCACCCCGACCGAATCCAGCAGGCCACGCGCCGCATCCCATGCCGCCGGCCCTGCAAGCCGCTGATGCAACACCAGTACCTCGACAATCTGCGTGCCGACCTTGACGACCGGATTCAGCGCCAGCATCGGCTCCTGGAAAATCATCGCCATGCCGCCGCCGCGCACGCTGCGCATGTCGCGCTCGGGCAATGCCAGCACATCCTGCTCGCCCAGATGCACGGAGCCTGCCGCGATATGCCCCCCATCCGGCAGCAGCCGCATCAGCGACAAGGCCGTGATCGACTTGCCGCTGCCGGATTCACCCAGCAACGCATAGGTTTCGCCCGCCGCCACGTAAAACGAAACCCCGTCGATGACCCGCAGGGCATCGGCACCACGGCCAAATTCGGTCACCAGCCTGTCGACGCTGAGCAGTGGTTTCATCGCCGGCCTCCCTGGCGCGGATCGAACGCATCGCGCACGCCGTCGGCAAACAGGTTGGCCGCCAGCACCAGGGTGAACATGAAGGCAAACGCCGCGCCGAGCTGCCACCACACCACCGGCTCGCGGGCGAGTTCGAGGCGCGAGCCGTTGATCATGTTGCCCCAGCTATGCATGCTGGGATCGACCCCGACGCCGACATAGGACAACACCGCCTCGGCCAGAACCAGCCCGGAGAAATCGAGCACGATGGCAATCAGTACCAGGTGGAATAAGTTGGGGAAGATGTGGCGGCCGATGATGCGGGCATGCGAGACGCCGAAAGCCCGCGCGGCCTCGACATAGTCAAGCGTTCTGAGCTTGAGCGATTCGCCCCGCAGCAGCCGCGCCAGCCCGGTCCAGCTGGTCACGCCCATGATCAGACAGAGCGCCAGCAAGCGAATGTCGGCGCGCGCGGCCGCCGTGTCGAACAGATCGGGATTGGATTCGATGTAGACCTGCACAATGAGCACCGCCGCCGCGATCAGCAGCACGCCCGGAATCGAATTGAGGACCGTGTAGACATACTGGATCACGTCGTCCACCCAGCCCCGGAAATAGCCCGCCGCGATGCCGAAGCCAATCGCCAGCGGCAACGTGACCAGCGTGGTCAGCGTGCCGATGACCAGGCCGGTGCGGATGCTCTTGAGACTGATGTAGAGCACATCCTGCCCAACCTTGTCGGTACCGAACACGTGGTAGGCCGCGGCCAGATTCAGCAGCATGCCACCCAGCATCAGCAGCACGCTCACGATGAGCACGACCGTCCGTGCCGGCCAGTCGAGCCGGCCTGCTCTCCATGCAACCAGCCATTGCCCAGACGACATGTGCGAACGATGGGC
Source organism: Thiobacillus sp. (assembly GCA_019911765.1). Taxonomy (GTDB): domain Bacteria; phylum Pseudomonadota; class Gammaproteobacteria; order Burkholderiales; family Thiobacillaceae; genus Thiobacillus. The sequence goes on along the minus strand of JAIOJU010000193.1, from coordinate 4,214 downwards.
CTGCCATGCGGCGAGCAGACCGAACAGCAATAGGCTGACCGCCAGGCCCTGCACGAGGCCGGTCAGGCTGCGCCGGGCAATATCGGGAATACGTTCCGCCTCCGTCTGCAGGTGCGCACCACCGAATTTCAGGCGTGGATACTCGCGCACGGTCACGCCATCACGCTGCACGAACTCCTTGGCGTACAACTGCATCGCCAGCGGTGCCGAGTAGGTTTTCTCCTGCCGGGTGCGCAAGTCGCCCACCAGCTTGTCGAACACGCTCAGTACCTCGACCGAGTAATGCGGCCTGTCGGCCGGGCTGTCGGGCAGCTTTTCGCGGTAATGCAGCGAATCGAGCAAGCCGGTCACCACGAACACGCTCAGCACCAGCGCCGCGCCCATCGCCATCGGGCGTTGCGCCACGGCACGCCACGGTGCCCGCAGGTGTTCCTGTCGGCGGATCAACCAGACCAGCACCAGCACGCTCGCCAGCAACGCAAAAATCAGCGCATCGGTCCAGAGAATAACCGGCATGACGCTCATTGCAGCCTCACCCGGGGATCCGCCCACGAGTAGGAAATATCGGTCAGGATCAGGCCGACGATATAGAGAAAGGAGCCGAGAAACACCATGGCACGCACCACCGCAAAATCCTGCGCCTGGATCGCATCGATCGTGTAGCTGCCCAGACCGGGAATACCGAAGAAGGATTCGGTGATCAGGCTGCCCATGAACAAGAGCGGCAGCACCACCACCGCACCGGTCAGAATCGGGATCATGCCGTTCTTCAGAACGTGGCGGAACAGCACCCGCACCTCGGACAGGCCCTTGGCACGCGCGGTACGCACATAGTCCTTGCCGATTTCCTCAAGGAAGATGGTGCGATACCAGCGTGAGCCGCTGCCGATGCCGGCCACCACGCCGATCAGCACCGGCAGCACGATAAACCGCAGCCCGTCGATGCCACCGGCGAAGCCCGAAATCGGCAGCAGGTTCCACAGCTTGGCGATGAAGAACTGCCCGGCAATGATGTAGAACAGGCCCGATATCGACATCAGCACCACGCACAGCACCACCCCCCACAGGTCGAGATAAGTGGATCGAAAAAACACCATCAGCAGGGCGAAGGTGATGTTGACCAGCAGGCCGATGACGAACACCGGCAGCGCAATCGCCAGGCTCGGCCCCATGCGGGTGCGGATTTCATTGCCGATATTGCGGCCATCGTCGCCCTTGCCGAACTCGAACACGAACATCGTGGCCGAGTGCTGGAAGAAAATCGTATCGGTGAGCTGCGCACTGCCGCTGGCCTGGACGTTCAACAACAGCGGCTTGTCGTAGCCGTGCTCGACCTTCCAGCGCTCGATGGCGTCCGGCGTCACATGCTTGGCGCCGAGTTGCAACCGCGCCATGTCGTCGGGCGTGTTGACGACGAAGAACAACGCAAAGGTCAGCAGGTTCACCCCGATCAGGATCGGAATCGCATACAGCAGACGGCGCAGGATATAGGCCAGCATCAGGCTATCGTCCTTTCACGGCGACGCCAGGCGATCACGGCCGGCGCAATCACGACCACCATTCCACCCACCAGCAGGGCAATCGGCCACAGCACCGGCTGGTTCCATTCGGCGCGCCGGGTATCGCGCAACGCCGGATCGACGCGGCGGTATTTGAGCGTGTTGTTGGCCATCAGGTTGGGTTTGACGTTATGCACCCAGCCATGGCGCAGTCCGAACGACTTGGGATAGTAGGCAAAGATCCACGGCGCATCGCGCCGCACGATCTCCAGCATGGCGTCGATGACTCGCTGGCGCTCGGGGCCGTTGTCCATGTCCTTCATGCGCTCGAACAGGCGATTGAATGCCGGGTTGTCGTAATTGGCCGCGTTCTCGCCGCCGCTGGTAACTTTCTTGTGCGGGCCGTACAGCAGGAAGAAGAAATTCTCGGGATCAGGGTAGTCGGCATTCCAGCCCCATTCAAACAACTGCGCATTGCCCTTGCGGATCTTGTCCTGGAAGCGGTTGTAATCGGTTCCACGCACCACCAGTTGCACGTTGAGCTTGTCGAGCTGTTTCTTCATCCAGTCGAGCCGCGACTTGGCATCGGGGCCGGAGGCCATGGTGTCGAAATACAGCACCAGCGGTGCGCCGGTTTTGGCATCGCGGCCATTGGGATAGCCCGCCTCGGCCAGCAACCTGCGCGCGGTCTCAATCGAACGTCGCTCGATCCGGCCTGCCTGGTTTTCATACACATACGGATTCAAACCCGCCACGCCATCGACATAGCCAAACAAGCCGGGCGGGATCGGCCCCTGCGCGGAAATACCGCGGCCATTCAGGAAAATCGAAATGAACTCGTCGTAGTCGAATGCGATGGACAATGCCTGCCGCAGCTTCTGGCGATCCTCGCCCAGACCGCCCACCACCGGATCGAGCATGTTGAAGCCGACGTACCAGATCGATGCCGACACGGTGGTGATCAAGTGAATGTCCTGTTTGCGCATGCCGTCGGTCAACTGCGGATCGCCACCCGCCGAAAACTGAACGGCCTGGTCGAAGCTGTCCGAACTGATGCCGGAACTATCGTAATAGCCCTGCAGAAACTTGCTCCAGTAGGGAATGGTTTCCTTTTCCAGACTGAATACCGCCGCGTCCACGAGTGGTAGCGGCTTGCCGGCATCAGCCAGCAGTCCGGCCTGCCGATCAGCCGCATCGCCGTCTGCGGGGTAGGTCTCGCCATGAAAATTCGGGTTCTTCTTCAATACCATGCGGCGATTGGGATCGTTTTCCGCCAGATAAAAGGGGCCGGTTCCCACCGGTTGCCAGTCAAGCGTCAGGTTCTTTTCCACCATGCCCGGCTGGGCGTAAAACACGTCGGCCTCCCACGGGACCGGCGCAAAAAACGGCATCGCCAGCCAGTAGATGAACTGCGGGTACTTGCCCTTGATGCGGATGCGATAGGTGTAGCGATCCACCGCCTCGGCACCGGCCAAAGAATAGTCATTCAGATTCAATACCGCATCGGGTTGCGCCTTGAGCGTTTTTTCCAGCGATTCACCCAAAGCCTTCAGACCGACGATGTGCTCGGCCATCAGCCCGAAGATCGGCGAGCTGAGCCGGGGATTGGCAAGGCGCTTGATCTGATAGACATAATCGGCGGCAACCAGCTCGCGCGTGCCCGTGTGCTCAAAATCACTGACCTGGACTTTGGCAGCCACATCAGCGGCGGCCAGGGCATGGTAGCGATAACGCCCCGCTGCATCGCGTGCAAAAGCCGGATGCGGCTGATAGCGGATACCGGGGCGGATGGAGATGTCGTACACGCTTTCGGCAATCCGGGCAGACGGCGCATCGCCCGGCAACGCTTTGCCGGCCGCATCGAGGTATCGCGGCTGCGGCACCTGCTCTGCAGTGAGCGGAATCAGCGTATAGGGGCGTTTGAGAAAGTGGTATTGCAGCGGCGGCTCATAAATCTGGCCGGTGAATTCAACTTCGTTCGAACTGTAGGAACGGGCCGGATCCAGATGCTTGGGGCGCTCGGCAAAGGCACTGTAAACGGTATTGGCCTGTTTTGTGGCTTCCGGATAGGGGTTGTTCCAGCTGTCGGAGCATCCAGCCACCAGGCTCAGGCTGATTCCCAGCAGAACGGTTTTCAACAAAATAGCCCCAATACGCTTCATCTCGCCAGTGTACCCAAGCACGTCACCAACGTCAGCCGTTATAATCTCGGACAACTCCACTCTTCGAGACCATCATGGGATTTCTTGCAGGAAAACGTTTGCTGATCACCGGTGTGATATCCAACCGTTCCATCGCGTACGGTGTAGCGGCCGCGTGCAAGCGGGAAGGCGCCGAACTGGCCTTCACCTACCAGAATGAGCGTATCAAGGACCGGGTCACTGAATTTGCCAAGGAATTCGGCTCCGAACTGGTATTCCCCTGTGACGTTGGCAGCGATGAGGAAATCGACACGCTATTTGCAGAACTCGGCAAACACTGGGACGGCCTGGACGGTTTCCTGCATTCGATCGCATTTACGCCCCGGGAAGCCTTGGCCGGAGATTATCTCGACTGCGTCACCCGCGAAAACTTCCGCATCGCCCACGACATCAGTTCATACAGCTTTGCTGCACTGGCCAAGGCCGCGCTGCCGATGATGCAAGGCCGCAATGCCGCCGTGTTGACGCTGACCTACCTGGGCGCCATTCGCTCCATCCCCAACTACAATGTGAT
>JAIOJU010000192.1 GCA_019911765.1 Thiobacillus sp. | reverse complement strand
GGCTGCGTCGGTCTGGATGAAGTTCTCGAAGGTGTTGATGCCGAGATGCGTGCGCCCCAGTGCGCTGACAATGCCTGCGGTCACGGTCTGGCCCACGCCGAATGGGTTGCCGATGGCCAGTACCCAGTCGCCCACCTTGATGCTGTCGGGCTGGGCAAAGGTAATCGCAGGAAGATCGCCGGCATCGATTTTGAGGACAGCGAGATCGGTCTCGGGATCGGCGCCGACCACGCGGGCCGGCAGCGTTCTGCCATCCGCCAGCGCCACCTGAATCTCATCGGCTGCCTCGACCACGTGATGGTTGGTGAGGATGTAGCCATTCGCACTGACGATGACGCCTGAACCCAGGTTGGACGCCTGGCGTGGGCGCGAATCCTGCCGGTCACCAAAAAAATAGCGAAAAATCGGGTCCTGCATGGCTGGGTGAGCCGGGTTCCGGATTTTTTGCTGGGTGAACACGTTGACCACGGTTGGAATGACCCTGTTCGCCGCCGGGGCGAATGAGTCGGACGGGGTGTGCCCACCGGTTACCACTGGCTGGGCCTGCTTGATGGTGAGGTTTTGCGGCTGCGCTTGCCAGTGCAGCAGGCCAGGTTTGAATAAAGCGATGATGAACAGCACGCCAAGGGCTACTGTCGTAGATTGGGCGAAGAGCAACCAGAGTTTGCGCATATTCATTAAATTCAGAGACTTGGCGTGATTTTTTGACCAGGGGATTATAGCCCAGGGCCGGGCCCGCATTACGACAATCGCAATGTGGGCTTCCGCCGGAGGGGGCAAATTGGTTAGAATGCCGGTTTTATTGCAACTCGTTCGGGTTAAGTAAACATGAGCCAGGAAGCCAATGGGCAAAAAGTGGACACTAGTAAGCGAAAATTCTTGATCGCTGCGACCAGTGCTGTCGGCGGGGTTGCAGCGGCAGGTGTCGCTGTTCCGCTGGTGATGAGCATGCTGCCGAGCGCGCGTGCCAAAGCGGCGGGCGCACCGGTGGAAGTGGATATCAGCAAGGTTGAGCCGGGCATGCTGCTGACGGTGGAGTGGCGCGGCAAGCCGGTGTGGGTGGTCAATCGCACCAAGGAAATGCTTGATGGGCTGTCCAAGATCGACAGCCAGCTGACCGATCCCAACAGCGAACAGCCGCAGCAGCCTGAGTACTGCAAGAATGCAACGCGCTCGATCAAACCGGAATATCTGGTAGCGGTCGGTATCTGTACTCACCTGGGCTGCTCGCCTAGCGAAAAACTCAAGCTGGGCGCTGATAGCGGACTGGGTGCCGACTGGCCGGGCGGTTTCTTCTGTCCTTGCCATGGTTCGCGTTTCGACCTCGCTGCCCGCGTATTCAAGAACGTTCCGGCCCCGACCAACCTGGTGATTCCGCCTCATCAATACCTCAGCGACACCAGGTTGCTGATCGGTGTAGACACAAAAGGAGCTTAAAGAATGTCTGCCCTGCAAAAAATGATGGGTTGGGTCGACGACCGATTCCCGCTCACCGCCACCTACAAGGCGCATCTGTCCGAGTACTATGCGCCCAAGAACTTCAACTTCTGGTACTTCTTCGGTTCGCTGGCGCTGCTGGTGCTGGTACTGCAGATCGTGACCGGTATTTTCCTGACCATGAACTACAAGCCGGATGCGGAACTCGCTTTTGCCTCCGTCGAGTACATCATGCGCGACGTCGACTGGGGCTGGCTGATCCGCTACATGCATTCGACCGGCGCATCGATGTTCTTCGTCGTCGTTTATCTGCACATGTTCCGTGGCCTGATGTACGGGTCGTATCGCAAGCCGCGCGAACTGATCTGGATTTTCGGCGTACTGATCTATCTGGCGCTGATGGCCGAAGCCTTCCTCGGCTACCTGTTGCCGTGGGGCCAGATGTCGTTCTGGGGTGCCCAGGTGATCGTCAACCTGTTCGCGGCCGTGCCGTTCATCGGCGAAGACCTGTCGATCTGGATCCGTGGCGACTACGTGATTTCGGACGCCACGCTGAGCCGCTTCTGCGCCTTCCACGTCATCGCCCTGCCGCTGGTGCTGCTCGGACTGGTGGTGGTGCATCTGGTGGCGCTGCACGAAGTCGGCTCCAACAACCCGGACGGTGTCGAAATCAAGAAGAACAAGGATCCGGTCACGCACATTCCGCTCGACGGCATCCCCTTCCACCCGTACTACACGGTGAAGGACATCGTCGGCGTGATCGTCTTCCTGATGGTGTTCTCGGCGATTCTGTTCTTCGGTCCGGAAATGGGCGGCTACTTCCTTGAAGCCAACAACTTCATCCCGGCCGATCCGCTGAAAACGCCGCAGCACATCGCACCGCTGTGGTACTTCACGCCGTTCTACGCGATTCTGCGCGCGGTGCCGCCGATGTTCGGCTCGCAGTTCCCGGGCGTGGTGGCGATGGGCATGTCGATCGTGCTGATGTTCTTCCTGCCGTGGCTTGATCGTGGCAAGGTCAAATCGATCCGCTATCGCGGCCCGATCTACAAGATCATGCTGGCGCTGTTCGTCGTGTCCTTCATTGGTCTCGGCTACCTCGGTCTGCTGCCGTCCACGCCGCTGCTGACGATCGCAGCCCAGGTTTTCTCGGTGATCTACTTCCTGTTTTTCCTGTTGATGCCCTGGTATACCTCGATTGACAAAACCAAACCGGAACCGGAAAGGGTGACTGGCTAAATGAAACGCTTAAAGAATTTTCTTTTCCTGCTGGCGGCAGCTCCCGTCCTGGCTTTTGCAGCCGGCGCCACTGTTCACCTCGACAAGGCTCCGATCAACCTGAGCGACCAGGAATCCCTGCAACGCGGCGCACGCATGTTCGTGAACCACTGCCTGAACTGTCACAGCGCTGGATACATGCGTTACTCCCGTCTGCAGGATCTGGGGCTGACCGAAGACCAGATCAAGGAGAACCTGCTGTTCGCCGCTGAAAAGCCGGGTGAAACCATGAAAGTCGGCATGACCAAGGCAGACGGCAAGGCCTGGTTCGGTGCGACCCCGCCTGACCTCAGCGTGATCTCGCGGTCGCGTGGTTCGGACTGGTTGTACACCTACCTGCGCAGTTTCTACCGTGACGACACCCGTACCACGGGCTGGAACAACGTCGTGTTCGACAAGGTCGGCATGCCGCATGTGCTGTGGGAACTGCAGGGCGAAATGGTGCCGGTCTACAAGAAAGAGGGCGAGCATGAAGTGCTGGAGCGCCTTGAACTTGCCAAGCCGGGCAGCGTGACGCTCGCCGAATACGATGCCATGGTCGGCGATCTGGTCAACTACCTGGAGTGGATGGGGGAACCTGCCCAGCTCCAGCGCAAGCAACTCGGGATCATCGTTCTGGCTTTCCTGGCGTTCTTCTTTGTGGTGGCCTACTACCTGAAGAAAGAGTTCTGGAAAGATATTCACTGAACCCGCTTATGTCGTTTAGCCAACAGCCGGACTGTGTCCGGCTGTTGGCGTTTTAAGCATTAAACACGCCACACCTTAGGGAGCCCCCGTCATGATGACCTTGTATTCCGGCAGTACCTGTCCATACAGCCACCGCTGTCGCATCGTTCTGTTCGAAAAGGACATGGACTTCGAAGTGATCGATGTGGACATGCACAACAAGCCGGAAGAAGTTGCCAGCATCAGCCCCAGCGGCAAGATGCCGGTGCTGGTCGAGCGCGATCTGGTCCTGACCGAATCCAACATCATCAACGAATACATCGATGAGCGTTTTCCTCACCCGCAGCTGATGCCGCCGGATCCCGTCATGCGCGCCCGCGCACGCCTGGTGCTGTTCAACTTCGAGCACGACCTGTTCACGCATGTGAATACGCTTGAGCACAGCCTGGGCAAGGGATCGGACAAGTCACGCCAGGAAATTCGTGACAGCCTGTCGCAACTCACGCCCATCCTCACCAAGCAGAAATACCTGATGAACGACGAGTTCTCCATGCTCGACGTGGCGATCGCGCCCCTGCTGTGGCGCCTCGAGTATTACGGCATCGAACTGCCCAAGGTCGCGGCACCCGTACTCAAGTACCGTGAACGCCTGTTCAGCCGTCCGGCCTTCATCAATGCGCTGACTCCGACCGAAAAGGCGCTGCGCAAGTAAGGACGGGACGTGGCCGGGATTTCAACCAAGCCGTATTTGATCCGTGCGTTGTACGAGTGGTGCACGGATTCGGGTTACACCCCGCAGCTCCTGGTTGCTGTCGATAGCAACACACGCGTTCCGCCCGGTTTCGTCAAGGATGGACAGATCGTGCTGAATATCAGTGCCGGAGCGACACGCAACCTCACGCTGGAAAACGACTGGATCCAGTTTTCCGCGCGCTTTGGCGGGGTGTCGCACGAGATCTCCGTACCTGTCGATCGCGTGGCGGCCATTTTCGCCCGTGAAAACGGACAGGGTTTGCACTTTGAGCCCGTTGACTCGAGCGCGTCATCCCCGGAAGAATCGCCTGTACCGCCCGACGACGCACCCACCCCGCCGCGCGGCAAACCTTCGCTTAAAGTCGTCAAGTAATCTGGCGATCCGTCACGTAGTCTCGTTATAATATCGCCCGTCGCCGCTTTAGCTCAGGGGTAGAGCAACCGCCTTGTAAGCGGTAG
>JAIOJU010000191.1 GCA_019911765.1 Thiobacillus sp. | reverse complement strand
ACCCGGAGCTGGCGACGCGTGCCGAACCCTACGCCGAACTGCTGCGCGAGGTTGCGCACCGCACCGCCGAGCTGATGGCGCAATGGCAGGCGGTGGGGTTCTCGCACGGGGGTCATGAACACCGACAACATGTCGATCCTCGGGCTGACGCTCGACTACGGCCCGTTCGGCTTTCTCGACGCCTTCGACCCCGGCTACATCTGCAACCATTCCGACACCGGCGGGCGCTACGCCTTCGACCAGCAGCCCGACGTGGCCGCATGGAACCTCACCAAGCTGGCACAGACCTTTGTCCCGCTGCTGTCGGTGGAGGCCGCCTCGGCGGCGATCGGCGACTACCCGCAGCAATTCGGCCAGGCCTATGTCGAACGCATGGCCGCCAAATTCGGCCTGCAACTCGATGGCGAGACCGTGCCGCTCGTGATGGATGCGCTGCAACTGCTGGCGCAGAACCACGTCGATTACACGATTTTCCTGCGCCAGCTGTGCGACTTCGACAACACCGAAGGCGCAGTGAACGCACCCTTGCGCGACCTGTTCCTCGATCGCGCTGCATTCGATGCGTGGGCGGCCCGCTATGCCGGGGTGCTGCGCGCAGCGGGATCGACCGATAGCGAACGCAGCGTGGCCATGCGCGCGGTCAACCCCAAGTACATCCTGCGCAACCACCTGGCCGAGGTCGCCATCCGCCGTGCGGCCGACCACCGCGATTACAGCGAGATCACCCGATTGCACACGCTGCTGCTGCATCCTTTCGACGAACAGCCAGAATTCGAGGCCTATGCCGCCGAGCCGCCTGACTGGGCCAGGCAGATTGAGGTAAGCTGTTCTTCGTGAACCGACCTGCACCGCTGCTCGCCTCCCTGCTGATCGTTGCCCTGCTCTCCGCCTGTAGCGGGCAACCCATCCAGCGCAAGGACGGCAGCAGCAGCGTGCGGAGTTTCAGCGTCAAGGATCTGGCCAAGGGCGATGTCGACGATGTGGTCGAAATCCACCAGAAGGAGATCCTCGGCATCCTCAAGACGCTGACGCTCAAGCTCTATCGCCGCAACCCCAACGAATGGCGCAAGTCCGGCTTTGCCAGCGCCGAGGCTGCGACAGCCGATCTGTTCAAGCCCGTTTCCGACTGGCAGGCCTCACCGGACAAGGACCTGGCCTGGGAATCCAGCCTGCGTGATCTCTGGCGCGAGGATTTCGCCGGCGACCGGGTCAGGGCCCTGATGAGCGGCCTGCTGACCATGCACATGGCGGCGTTCAACCACAACACCGAGTTCTACCTGCTGACCGAAATGGACGCGCAAAAGCTCTACAACGCCGCGCGCAATACCGAAGCCGTGGTGTGGAAGCTCTCCAACGCCAGGAATGTGCGCGGCGAAATCATCCTGTTGTCCAACGGGCTCGATGCGAACAGCGTGGCCAACCTCAGCTTCGAACGCGAATTCGGCAAGCTCATCGGCATCCAGGACGCGCTCGCCAAAGTGATCGAGGACAAGAACAACCGTGCCATCCGCTTCGGCGTCGTCAACCTCGCCAGCATGGTCTTCCTGCCGATCTGATGGCAGCCGATCCCTGCGCCTATTGCGAAACGCTCACGCGCGACCAGTGGGCCTGGGAATTCCTGCGCCGCAACCCGGACTACCAGTCCGATTACAGGCAGTTCATCACGCTCTGGCGCGCGCTCGAAGCCGAATACGGCGCGCCGCCGCATCGGGATTTTGTACGCTGGAAACAGGATCCGCGCGCCTATGGCCCGCTGGATCACAGCGCATCCGAGACCCTCGATAACGTCAGCGGCGATCTCTGTGTCGGCGAAGACGACCGTGTATTCATCGAATGCTGGATGGGCGCAAAATGGGGCTTCCATAAATTTCCAGTCGACCCCGCGCGCGTCGCGCCCGGTCCGGACGAACTGTCCTGGCGCCCGCCGCCTGCCCTCGAACCGCGACCTGACGGCGACCCTTACCGCCTCGACATCGCATTCGACCTGTCGCTGCCGCTGCCACCGCAACTGGAGGCAGCAAAATTTCGGCTGGTCAGCCGCACCAGCGAACTGCGGCGCACGGGGTTGACCGCGCCGATCACGGTCGCCAGCCAGCGCACGCACTGGACCGGGATGCTGCGTCTGCTCGACGGCGTCGCCGCGCCAGACGCCGAGAGCGCAAGCCTGCTGGACGAAGCACGGGCACTGGTGGCAGGGGGCTACCAGGAGCTACTGCGGTTGGCAGACGATGATGCAAGATGAAAGTCTATGAGGCTTGAAAGTCTGCGTCAGCCTTTTCATGACGTAATATAGAGACCGACATCACCGATATAACTTACCAATCAACAAGTTAATAACGAAAATGCGCTGTCTCTATATTAAAAAACGTCCGGACCCATGGGTCTCTTGAATAACTGTTAGGCGCAATAATGAAGAATAGAATCAGCTCAGTCTTGGCAATTGCATTATTATCATTTTCACTATCTGCGAGCGCAGGTGACCCACCTCTGCGAGAAAAATATGCTGTTGATTGGTTTGCGGAGTCGTGCATTAACAACGCGGGAAAAAATGAAAGGATTGCTGACTGGGCATTGTCTCGAGGGCTCCCGCCTTTGACTGATGAAGCAACGCATGCTTTTCTTTTAGGCTCTGCGGGCCAAGGCTGGGCCGCTACGAATGATAGTGGTGAATATGTAATAGTAATGAGGGCTGATGGGCTATGTACCTTATTTGCGCGCAGGGCTGAGCCACAAAGCACAAGAACATACTTCTTTGAAATACTTAATCATCTCTTGCCTGAAAGCAGATATAGCCGCAGCGAATACACCGAGAAAAAGAAACTAAACAAAGGCATTCTAGAAACAACACATTTCAATATCGGAAAAGAGGGGAGCGAAAAAGTGCTACACGTAGTAATCAGCACTTCTGATTCTACTGAGGGTAACTACCAGGTTGCCATGAGCACCATGTTTTGTGAAAAAGCGCCTAACAAGGCGCTCCAGCCGACCGGCTGCGCCGGCGGCTGACCCTAATCGTTAATAAACGAAAACCGGGGCACACGGCCCCGGTTTTTCATTTCAGCCTGGAAGCGCAACGCTTCCTGAAAGCCGCTTAAGCGAAATTCGCTTCGGCAAACTTCCAGTTCGCCAAGTTGTTGAGGAAGGTCTCGACGAACTTGGGACGCATGTTGCGGTAGTCGATGTAGTAGGCGTGCTCCCACACGTCCACGCACAGCAGCGGCTTGTCGGCAGTGGTCAGTGGGGTGCCGGCGGCGCCCATGTTGACG
>JAIOJU010000190.1 GCA_019911765.1 Thiobacillus sp. | reverse complement strand
TTCTTCACCAAGGCCGCGCTGGTCACCTTTGGTGGTGCCTATGCGGTGTTGCCCTATGTCTACCAGGGCGGTGTGGAGCAGTACCAGTGGCTGACCGGCACGCAGATGATCGACGGTCTTGCGCTGGGCGAAACCACCCCGGGACCGTTGATCATGGTGGTGTCTTTCGTCGGCTTCGTCGGTGCCTGGACCAAGGAAATCTTCGGCCCGGACGCCCTGTTCCTGGCCGGCTTTGCCGGTGCCTCAGTGGCGACCTTCTTCACCTTCCTGCCTTCGTTCCTGTTCATCCTGGCGGGTGCACCGCTGGTGGAAGCCACCCACGGCGACCTCAAGTTCACCGCCCCGCTCACCGGCATTACTGCGGCCGTGGTCGGCGTGGTGCTCAACCTCGCGCTGTTTTTCGGCTGGCACGTAATCTGGCCGCGCGCCACCGAGGCGGCACCTTTCTCGGGTGGATTCGAATGGTTCTATGCCCTGATCTCCGTGGCGGCCTTCATCGCCCTGTGGAAATACAAAATGGACATCATGAAGGTCATCGGCGCCTGCGCCGCCATCGGCCTCGTTTACACCTACATCGCTTGAGGAGCAATGAAACATTGAACGCACTATCAAGCCCGAAACCCTGAAAACCGGAGCGGCTGGCCCTCATCGTGCGCGGCGCCGACACCGACGCGCACGACCTGGCGCCCGAAGTCACAGGCCTGGCCGCGCTATCATGGGGACTCCACCACAACTATCAGGATGACCATGCGTTGCTTGCCCAGGGCATGGTCATGTACGACGCACTCTATGCTTGGTGTGCCCGTACCTCCAGTTAACTCCTGCATGGTTTGCTCTGTTTCGACGTTCTGTGACGCTGCCTTCGCCGCAGCGTTGCCCGCCCTGCAATTTGGTTTTCCCTGATATGGGAATGATGGGCACCTTGCGCCGGTCCCGGCGGGGTTTTCTCATTGCGCTTGCCATATCGCTGGCCTTGCATGCCAGCCTGTTGCCCTCATGGTGGGGCAAGCCTGCGCCGCCCGCACCCGAAGAGCCTTTGCAGTTGCGCCTGAGGGTTGAGCCCGAGGTGAAACTGCCGCCGCTCGAACCACGGGAGGCCAAGCCCCCCAAATCCGCCAGGCCACAGGCCGTGTCTGAAACTCCGCCAAGCCCCATTCAGGAGAACGTGCCGGCATCCATGCCTGCGCCGCCCGCACCCACGGCCGAGGAATGGCAATTGGCTTCGACCTACACGCCCAGGAACAGCAAGCGTTATCGCCACGCATGGGGACAGCAGGTTCGCAGCATGATGGGCACGGCTATCGAAGGGCCTGACCAGGGGGCAGTTCGGTTCCGCATCGAGATCGCGCCTGACGGAAAGACTGCCAAGGTGGAAGCGCTTTGGTCAACCTCGGAGGTCGCCTCAAAGCTCGCTTGGGAGGCGATCCGGAATCTGCCGCCACTGCCGCCCATACCGACAGGAAAACCACTCGTCTTCGAGCAGACCATCTCCTTCCAGCCCTACGAGACGGGCTGGCCGCCCAGCTACAGGCTGGACTGCCTGCCGGAACCCCTGCCTTTTCGGAATCCGTTTGCGGGAGACGGCTCTGCACCTCCAGTCGTGGCCAAACCAGGCCATCGTCCGCCCCCATCGGAAGGATGCCCGCCCGATTCCACGGCAGAGACGATTGAAGAGGAAGAAAGGGAATTCAAACGCCAGATGGATCAGTGGCGGTGGGGGCGATGAACGGCAATGAACCGGGCGGTGGATTTTATGGACGCTCACGCCCCTCGATCATGGCTTGCGCCACAAGGCCTGCCAGCCGGCAGGTCCCAGCGCGGTGAGCGTCTCGATGTTGCGTTCATAAATCGTTTCCGCTTCGGGAAAGGCGGCCACGGCGCGTTCGATGCTCGCCTCGCGCAGCAGGTGCAGGGTGGGAAAGGGGGCGCGATTGGTGAAGTTGCCCATGTCATCGGGCTCGGTACCTTCAAACTGGAATCGGGGATGGAAGCTGGCGATCTGGATGATGCCCTCCAGTTCGTGTTCTTCCACGGCCGCATCGGCCAGTTGCAGGAAATCGTTGAAGTCGAGAAAGTCCGGCAGCAACGTGGGGTGAATGAGCAGGGTCGTGTCGGTGGTTTCCGGGTCAACCTCGGCCAGAAAATCCAGTTCGCGGTCGAGGTCTTCGAGCAAGCCGTCCAGGTGCCTGGCCTGACTCACCACGATGCGCACCTGATTCTTGACGTAGACCGCCTTGGCAAACGGACACAGATTCAGTCCGATCACGGCTTTTTCCAGCCATTCACGGGTAGCTGCGATCACTTCCTCGTCGTTCATATTTCCCTCCATTTGCGCCCATTTAGCCATGTGGCGGGCGGAACTTTAACGGATACAATGCCTTATTGTTCGACGTTAACGCACTTCACCCCGCCAACACCATGAAAAGCAGCGCTATTCGCCAGAGTTTCCTCGATTTTTTTGCCTCCAAGGGCCACACCATCGTTCCCAGCAGCCCGCTGGTGCCGGGCAACGATCCCACGCTGCTGTTCACCAACGCGGGCATGGTGCAGTTCAAGGACGTGTTCACCGGCCAGGACAAGCGCGCCTACACCCGCGCGGTGTCGTCGCAGCGCTGCGTGCGTGCCGGCGGCAAGCACAACGACCTGGAAAACGTCGGCTATACCGCGCGCCACCACACCTTCTTCGAGATGCTGGGCAACTTCAGCTTCGGCGATTACTTCAAGCAGGACGCGATCAAGTACGCCTGGGAATACCTCACGCAAGTTTTGAAACTGCCGACAGAAAAACTCTGGGTCACGGTCTACGCCGAGGACGACGAGGCCTACGACATCTGGCACAACGACATCGGTGTGCCGAAGGAGCGCATCGTCCGCATCGGCGACAACAAGGGCGCTCGCTACGCCTCGGACAACTTCTGGGCGATGGGTGACACCGGCCCCTGCGGCCCCTGCACCGAAATCTTTTACGACCACGGCGAGGACATTTACGGCGGCCCGCCCGGCTCGCCCGAAGAGGATGGCGATCGCTACATCGAAATCTGGAACAACGTGTTCATGCAGTTCAACCGTGACGAGTCTGGGACGATGCACCCGCTGCCGAAGCCGTCGGTCGACACCGGCATGGGGCTCGAACGCATTTCCGCAGTGATGCAGCATGTGCATTCCAACTACGAGATCGATTTGTTCCAGGCGCTGATCAAGGCCGCCGCGCGCGAGACGCAGACGAATGACCTTGCGAACAATTCGCTCAAGGTCATCGCCGACCACATTCGCGCGTGTTCTTTCCTGATCGTCGATGGCGTCATCCCCGGCAACGAAGGCCGCGGCTACGTGCTGCGCCGCATCATCCGCCGCGCGATTCGCCATGGCTACAAGCTGGGCGTGCGCACCGCCTTCTTCAACCGCATCGTGCCCGATCTGGTGGCGGTGATGGGCGAAGCCTATCCCGAGCTCGTCGCAGCGCAAACCCGCGTGATGGACATTCTGCGGCAGGAAGAAGAGCGCTTTTTCGAGACCATCGAACATGGCATGGGCATCCTCGAAGCCACGCTGAAAACGCTGCCAGCCGGCGGCACCTTCGACGGCGAACTGGCCTTCAAGCTGCACGACACCTACGGCTTTCCACTTGATCTCACCGCCGACATCTGCCGTGAGGCCAACGTCAGCGTGGACACGGTGGCGTTCGACGCCGCGATGCAACGGCAAAAAAACCAGGCGCGCGCGGCCGGCAAATTCAAGCTGGGCGCAGGCCTGGAATACACCGGCGCGGCGACCACCTTCCACGGCTACAACACCCTGGCACACGAAGGCACCATTCTCGCGCTCTACAAGGACGGCACCGCGGTCAACCAACTCAATGAAGGCGAACTCGGCGTGGTGGTGCTCGACCACACGCCCTTCTATGCCGAATCCGGCGGCCAGGCGGGCGACTGCGGCGTGATGCAGGCGCCAGGCGGCCTGTTCGCCGTGGAAGACACGCTGAAGATTCAGGCGCAGGTGTTCGGCCACCACGGCGTGGTCAAGACCGGCTCGCTCAAGCTGGGCGAATCGGTCGCGGCCAGGGTCGATGAACGGGCGCGTGCCCGCACCATGCGCAACCACTCGGTCACCCACCTGATGCACAAGGCCTTGCGCGATGTGCTGGGCGATCATGTGCAGCAAAAAGGCTCGCTGGTCGACAGCGAAAAGACCCGCTTCGACTTTGTGCAGCCGAGCCCGATGACCGACGCGCAAATCCGTGAGATTGAAGTTCGCGTCAACGCCGAGATTCTCGCCAATCAGGCCACCCAGGCGCGCGTCATGGGCATCGAAGACGCACAGAAAACCGGCGCGATGATGCTGTTCGGCGAAAAATATGGCGACGAAGTGCGCGTGCTCGATATCGGCAACTCGCGCGAATTGTGCGGCGGCACCCACGTGGCGCGCACCGGCGACATCGGCCTGTTCAAGGTCATCGGTGAATCCGGCGTCGCTGCCGGCGTGCGCCGGATCGAAGCGGTAACCGGCGATAACGCACTGGAGTATGTGCAGACGCGTGAGCAGGAAATCCGTCAGGCGGCAGCCGCGCTAAAAGCCCAGCCTGCAGAACTCGGCATCAAACTCACCCAGATGCTCGACAACGTGCGCGCGCTGGAAAAGGAACTCGACCGTCTGAAATCCAGGCTCGCCGCCAGCGCCGGAGATGAACTGGTGCAGCAGGCCGCCGATATCGGTGGCGTGCGCGTGCTGGCCGCGCAACTCGATGGCATCGATGCCAAAGGTCTGCGCGAAACCGCCGACAAGCTGCGCGACAAGCTGAAATCGTGTGCGCTGGTACTGGCTACGGTTGCGGACGGCAAGGTCAGCCTGATCGCGGCGGTCACGCCCGACGTCACCGGCAAGATCAAGGCTGGCGAACTGGTCAACTTTGTTGCCACGCAGGTGGGCGGCAAAGGCGGTGGAAAACCGGATCTGGCCATGGCGGGTGGTACTGAACCAGGCCAGCTCCCGGCTGCGCTGGCATCGGTCCAGACCTGGGTACAAAGCAAGCTGTCGTAGGCCTGGTACGACAACCCATAAATTTCGCTATGTTCGACGCGCCCCGCATCACCGATTACTTTGTCGCTCATCCTCGCCATAGAACGACTATGGCTGCGGTTCGCTTCGCGCACCCGGCGCGCGGATGCGCGTCTCGGCATGTACGCAAACTTATGGGTTGTCGTACCAGGTACAAAAATTGCTCAATAAGCCTTATAGTCCCAAGAGCAATTTGGAATTTCTACCGTCATTCATCCTGATAAATTGACAACATGAATTCACTGGCCGGTAAATTTGCATCTGGAATCGCTCGTCTCATTCCTGTAGGAAAACAAGCCGATGACCCGATAAGCAACACCAAGGCGGCCACGCGCTGGCTTGAATCCTTGCCGATCGGTGACGCCTACAAATGTCAGCAGGCCATTCTTGGCGAGATCAAGCGCTTTAACGAGAATTCGACGCAATTCACGAAGGATCGACTGGCCGTATTGATGTTGCTGGACGAGCGGGCACGCGACCTGCAGGACACCCTGGTTCGGCAGTACCTGCGCAATCCCCGGATGTCCCGTCTGGTCGAAAGTCAACTCTGGCACGCGGTATATGGCCTGTTTTGGGAAGTCGCACGCGGCTATCACTCCTTTGTTCTGAATTTCTCTCGCGCCGCAGGCAAAAGCTCGCACGAAGACCAGATTCCACTCATCACCCTGCGCGCCATCCAGTCCTTTGGGCAACTCCTGAAATGGCGCATGATCCGCTACCTGCCGGCGGGGGAGAAACTCTGGCTGCGTCTGCACAACCTGTACCGTGTAGCCGAGACCGAAGGTTTCCACCGCACACGCCAGCGCGCCTACGCCGATGGCGCGCCCGAGTGCAGTTGCGAGTCCGCTTACACGCACATCATGATGCTGGATCTGGCCAACTCCGGTTCCCTGTATCCCAAACAGCTCGATTTGCTCGACCGCTGGCTATGCGGCTGGCACGAGATGCTCCAGCTGGACACACAGCTGGACACCAGTTCCCATACTTTTGTCATTGACCTGTCCGCCGATCACGGCCCGCGCCGCGTGCGCAAGCCTGATCCCGAAAAACCCATGCGTTTCTGGGCTACGGACGAATTGCTGTTTGAATTGAATGAACTGCAAACGGCCTTGCGCGAAGGCAAGGCACCTGCACAACTGGGCTTGACCGAAGGCGCACGCACGGTCGAAAGCCTGGAGTTGCTTGACCATCTGCAACATCATTGGGCCTCGCTGGCAGCCCGCGAACAACGCCGCGCACCGCGCGAACTGATCAAGCGGCTGGTTGATGTCACCCACGGCTTCAGTTCGATTGTCGACCAGTTCAAGTTTGCGAATGCCCCTGCTGCCACATCGCCCTATGGCTCGGGCCTGAATTATGACGAAGTCGATGACGTTCAGGTATATGGCTTCATTACCGACCGCACCCGCGAGCGCGCATCGCAAATGCAGGTTCCCGTCAATCACAACTCGTCCGATGTCGAGCGCTGGGTCATGCACGACGAAAGCGAATGTGGTTATGGTGCGGTCGTCGAATCCCGCGACAAGGACTGGTTGCGCGTCGGTGCGCTCATCTGTGCCAAATCGCATGACGCCACCACCTGGCAACTGGGGATTGTGCGTCGCTTGTCGCGCCTCAACGATGACACCAGTTCGGTCGGAATCGAGACGCTGGCAGGAACCCCTGTTCTGGTCATGCTGTACGACACCACCACGCCGGGCTATACCGTCAACGGGTTCGACAACAGCGGCGCAGGGCTGCCACACACCGGCTTATGGCTGACAGGCGCCATCGGAACGGACCAGATCATTATCGATCCCGCCCACTACATGCCCGGCAAGGTGCTCCAGATTCAAGGTGTCGAGGAACGCGAATTCATCGCTCTGGGCAATCCGGTTGAGCGTAGCGAAGGCTGGATTCGGGTCGTCGCCGAGCCGGTTAACAAATAACGAACCCGCCTCTTTTGCCCCACCCAAACGCCTGTACTTTTCCCCCGATTGCGGCGTTTATCTCCACCGGTTCAACCCACGCTGGTTTAACTTTCACCGGGTCTCTGGCACAATCGCCGAAATTCCGACACGCGCAGAATAATTCCCTGCCACCAGATGCAGGCGCGATTTGCGGCATTTATACCCCGAAGGGGGTACCACTCGACCCGGAGGATATGTGGTTCATACCAAGCCTAGCCTGCTGATCGTCGATGACGACCCGCTCATTTCCGATACGCTCACCTATGTCTTGAGCAAAGACTTCGAAATCTCGGCCGCCGAGTCTCGTGCCCAGGTAAAAAGTCTGCTCATGCAACTGGATGAGCCCCCCCAGCTCGCGCTGGTGGACCTGGGCTTGCCCCCCCATCCCCACAAACCTGATGAAGGCTTTGCCTTGATCGCCGACCTGCTGAGCATTTCGCCCAGCATCAAGATCCTGGTGCTCTCCGGGCAGAGCGATGAAGCCAATGCGCGCCACGCCCGTGCGCTGGGCGCCATTGATTTTGTCGCCAAGCCTTGTGAGCCCGAGCGGCTGAAATCCCTGCTGTTCAACGCCTTGCTGGTACAGGATGCCGAGCGCAGCGCGGATAAGGAACCCGCTCCCGTCAGCAAGGACTCCGGCATCGTGGGCAAGAGCCTGGCCATGGATAAACTCCGCCAGCAGATCGAACAGTATGCCGCCGCCCCTTTCCCGGTGCTGATCGAAGGTGAATCCGGCAGCGGCAAGGAGCGGGTGGCATCCAATCTGCACCAGATGTCGCCCCGCTCAAGCAAGCCTTATCTGGCGCTCAACTGCGCAGCCATCTCACCGACACTGGTCGAGCCCACGCTGTTCGGTTACGCCAAAGGCGCGTTCACAGGGGCCACCAGCGCACGTGCCGGTTACTTCGAAGAAGCCGAAAACGGCACCCTGTTCCTCGACGAAATCGGCGAACTGCCACTGGAACTGCAGGCCAAGCTGCTGCGTGTCCTGGAAAACGGCGAATACCAGCGCGTCGGTGAAACCCAGCCACGTTTCTCCAACGCCCGGGTCGTCACCGCCACCAACCGTGATCTGCGCGCCGAGATCAAGTCAGGTCATTTCCGCGCGGATCTTTACCATCGGCTGTCGGTATTTTCCATCGCCGTGCCGCCCTTGCGCGAAATGGGCGAAGACAAGCTCACCCTGCTTAACCATTTCCGCGATTTCTATGCCCGCGAAGCCAAAGGCCAGGCATTTCAGCTTGATCCACGCGCGCAACAGATGTGGGAGGACTACCACTTCCCCGGCAACGTGCGCGAACTGCGCAACATCGCCATCCGCCTGACGACCAAGTACCCGGGCATGGTCGTCAACGCCCAGCAGCTTGAAGACGAACTGGACACGGACCAGGCCTATCCGCAGGAAATCCCGCTCGCCAACGACGGCAAGGCGCTGATCGAGCTGGCACGCAAGCAGTTGCAGACGCTGGCCAACTTCAACCTCGACATCACGCTGCGGCAATGGGAAAAAGCCTACGTCGAGGCAGCACTCAACATGACCCACGGCAATCTGTCGCAGGCCGCCAAGCTGCTCGGCATCAACCGCACCACGCTGTATAGCCG
>JAIOJU010000189.1 GCA_019911765.1 Thiobacillus sp. | reverse complement strand
CCTGCCACATGTGCGGCCAGTGCGCCGGGCAGCGCGGCGCGGTGCAATTGGCATTGCGCTCGCCGGAACGGGAAATCCTGCGCCTGCCGGATGCCAGCCCGAAGGCCGAGCCGCAGGATCGCTGGCCCGCACGCCTGCTCGCCTTCGGCATGCTGGGCGTCGCCCTCGGCGCGTTCCAGTGGAGCGCCAGCCCCTGGTTCATCGCCGCCAAGCAGGTGGCGGCCGAATGGCTGATCGAGCGGGAACTCGGGTGGGCGCTGGACACCCCCGGCCTGTGGTGGCTGTTCACCCACTACCCGGAACTGAACGATGCCTTCACCTGGCTGGATGGCGGCTTGCTCCTGGCCTACATCGGGGCCACCGCGCTGGTCGTCGGCGGCTGGATCTGGTTCTGCCTGCGGGCCGCCGCCGCCCTCGCGGGAACGCACTGGACCCGCCTGGCCATGACCCTGATTCCCTTCGCCGGGGCCAGCGTGTTCGTCGGGCTCTCCCTGCTCACCACCGGCCAGCTGTTCGGCGAGGGCATCGTGCTGGCTTGGGCCGCACCGGTCCGGCTCACGCTGCTGGCCCTGGCAGGCCTCTGGTCCGTCAGCCTGGCCTGGCGTCTGACGGCGGACGGCGGGCGGCGCTGGGCCGCAGCGGCCGGTGTCGCCCTGGCCGCCGCGCTGCCCCTGTGGGCCTGGTACCAGCAATTTTTCGTCTGGTGAACAACATGTCCCCACGTACCTCACGCACCGCTATGGCCGGGGTTACGCTCGCGCACGCCGGGTTGCCGGGCCAGCTGTTGCTTGCGCCCGACGCGCCCGAGCCTGTCACCCCCCCGCAGACGCTGACGGCAACCTCGTCTACAAGCACGTCGCGCAGATCATGGCCGACGCTGCGCGCGCCGGACTCACCCGGCTCGGCTTCGTCACCGATCCGCGCGACGCGCAATAAAAAGCATCACCCCACGAAAATATCCGTTTACCCACCCCCGCCAGCCAATCGCACGCCTTGCGCCAGCCAGCCAATTTTTCTGACGCAAGGAGCCTTGAATGAACAGCATCACCCGCAGCATCAAGCAACATGGCGCAACGAAGGTCATTCCCAAAACAAAACTGGCCCTGGCTGTGGCGCTCGCCCTGAGTTTTCCGGCTCAGGTGCTGGCCGCCGAGGTTGAGCTGCCGCGCATCGATGTGGTCGGCGAAGGCGGTGAGGCCATTGCCAAGCTGCCCGGCTCAGTCGCGATCATCACCCAGGAAGAACTGGCGCTGACGCAACCGCTTTCGACACAGGATGCGCTGAAGTCCGTTCCGGGCATCGTGGTACGCGAGGAAGAAGGCTACGGCTTCATCCCCAACATCGGGATGCGCGGCCTCAACCCCAATCGCAGCCAGAAATTGCTGGTACTGGAAGACGGCGTGCCCGTCGCGCCCGGCCTGTTCCTCGCCAACGAGTCTTACTACAGCCCGCGCATCGAGCGCATGCAAAGCATCGAAGTGCTGAAGGGCGCGGCCGGCCTGCGCTACGGCCCCACCACCATCGGCGGCGTCATCAACTATCAGACCAAAGATCCCGAACAGGGCGCGAAAGTGACCGCCAAGGCCGGCTCGCACGGCTACCGCCTGATCGGCCTCGATGCCGGCGGCACCGCGCCGTCGGGCGAAGCCCTCGGCGGCATCAGCCTGGTCAAGGCCGAAGGCGACGGCTTCCGCCACAACGCGTTCGACATGACCGACCTCATGGTCAAAGGCGGCATGGCCCTCGGCGACAACCAGTGGGTCGGCGTCAAATTCACCCACTACGACAACGACATCAATACCTCCTACGTCGGCCTGCGCCCCAACGAATTCCGCGACGACCCGACCAAGAACCCGGCACCGAACGACTATTTCCTGACCGACCGCAATTCGTTCGACATCAACCATGAGTGGCAGATCAACGACGCCGTCAAGCTCAATACCTTGCTGTATTGGAGCCAGTTGACGCGCGATTATTGGCGCAGGGAGGTGCAAGCTCGCAGCGCCGATGGCACCACTTTCGTCCCCTGCGACGGCAGCGCCTACTGCATGAACGGCAACAATCGCACCTTCGAAATGATGGGCCTGGACAGCCGCCTGCACATCAATTACGACGGTTTTGGCATCAAGAACGAAGCTGAAATCGGGATTCGTCTGCACAGCGATAAGCTGAACAATCAGAAGGTCCGCTCCAAGACCGACCCCAACGCGCGTTCCGGCGACCTGACCGAAGATGACACCCAGAAAGCGCAAGGGATCGCCTTTTACGGCCAGAACCGTTTCATCCTCAACGAGCGCGTCGCGGTCACGCCCGGCCTGCGCATCGAAACCTACGACCAGAGCCGCAAGAATGAGCTGACGGGTCTTTCCGGCGAATCGAGCAACACCGAAGTGATGCCCGGCATCGGCGCGACCTGGCAGCTCGCACCACAAACGCAGCTGTTCGCGGGGGCGTTCAAGGGCTTTTCGCCGGCGATGGTCGCCACCGCCATCAGCGGCGCCGGCGTCGATCAGCAGCTGGACGCCGAGCGCTCGAACAACTTCGAAATCGGTGTGCGCGGAACGGCGCAGCGCCTGAGCTACGAAGCCACCGCCTTCCACATGGATTTTTCCAACCAGATCATTCCGCAGTCCGAATCGGGCGGTGTCGGCGCCACCGTGACCAACGCCGGCGCAACCCTGAACCAGGGGCTGGAAGGCGCGATCGGTTACGACCTCGGCGCGGGCTGGGGCGTGGACGCCAACGCCACCTGGGTGCCGACTGCGAAATTCAACAGCACGAAAATCGTCGGCGGCATCGACCGCAACGGCAACCGCCTGCCCTATGCGCCGGAGCTGACGGCTAATCTCGCCGTGAGCTACGCGACCGGCGGCCTCCGCACCAGCCTGGGCGCGTACCACGTATCGAGCCAGTTCGTCGATCCGGAAAACACCGTGGCACAGAGCGCAGACGGCCGCCGGGGCGAGATTCCCGCCTACACCACGCTCGATCTCAACGTGCGCTATGCCATTGACAAGCAGCTCAGCGTGTTCGGCACGGTGCGCAACCTGACCGACAAGAAATACATCGCCAGCCGTAACCCGGACGGCATTTTCCCCGGTGTCGAGCGTAATGTCGAAGTCGGCGCAAGCTACAAGTTCTGACGTGTGTCATCGTGGTCGGCGCGCACCGACCACGATACCCCTTGGCGACTATCTGCGGCGGCTGCCTGGCGTCGCCTTCACCGGCCCGCCCGGCACCCCCAAAGACGTGCGCGTGCGTGACATGGACAAAGGCTATACCGAAATCCTCATCCGGATATTCCCAAAACACAGGAAAATGCCATGATGCGACAGATAATGGCTCATGCCAGCCAACGCGATGAATCCTGCTTTGCCATCCTTTAAGTACGCACTTTTGTCTGGCCCACGGCTCTCTCCACACCTCTCGCCGGGTGTGCTCGCAGGCGTGATTCTGGCCCACGTGATGGTATTGGTACTGATCCTGAATATCCCCAGGGAAGTCCAGCCAATCATTCCGGCTGTGCCTCTATACGTTCGCCTGATCGAGTCCCCCGTGGCGCAACCCGAGCCCACGCCAGTTCAACCCAGGCCCGTTGTACCGCGACCGCCGAAGATCAAACCTGTTCCGACACCCCGGATCCAGACGTCTACACCACGGCCCGCACCGATAGAGGAAACCCGTCGCCCCGAGCCGGTTGAGGCACCCCGAGCCGAGCCCGTTCGGGTTGAACCTCAGCCGGCGCCCACACCCGCACCGGTCGAAGCGCCCAGGCCCGCGCCGCCTTTGCCGGTAACCCAACCGCGCTTCAATGCGGATTATCTGGACAACCCCAAACCGCCCTACCCCAGCGTATCGCGACGCATGGGCGAAGAAGGTGAAGTCCAGCTCCGGGTATCAGTCGATTCCAACGGCAATGTTCAGCAAATCGAAATCCACCGCGGCAGCGGCTACCCACGCCTCGATCAATCGGCCCTGCAAACCGTCAGGCGCTGGCGGTTCGTGCCCGCCCGTCAGGGCAATCAACCGATTTCGAGCTGGGTCATCGTGCCGATACAATTCAATTTAAGGAGTTAAGCATGGACACCCCCAACACGCCCGTTCAACTGGGCATGACCCATTTTCTGGCGCAGGCCGATGCACTGGCACTTTTTCTGCTCATCGTGATGCTGACCATGTCGGTCATCACCTGGTATCTGATCGCCAGCAAATCCATCACCAACCAGCGCATGCGCCGGAGTGCCCGTGTGTTTCTGGATAATTTCTGGAATGCGCCCGGTCTCGAATCAGTGGCCGACCACATCAGGAATGCGGGTGTGCACGATCCGTTTTCGCATCTCACGCAAATAGGCCTCAACGCAGCCGAGCAATACCGCAACAAGACCGGCCAGCGCCTGATCGAATCCGGTTCGGCGGACGAGTTTCTCACTCGCGCCATTCGCCGTGCCATCGACCAGGACACCGCCCGACTGGAGCATGGCCACACCATGCTCGCCTCAATCGCCTCCAGCGCGCCTTTCATTGGCTTGTTTGGCACGGTGTGGGGCATTTACCATGCGCTGGTCAACATCGGCATGAGCGGCTCGGGCAGCCTCGATCAGGTGGCGGGGCCGGTGGGCGAGGCACTCATCATGACGGCGCTGGGTCTGGCCGTCGCGATTCCGGCCGTGCTTGCCTACAATTTCTTCAACCGTTCAAACCGTCTGATGCTGAATGAACTCGACGGTTTTGCGCATGACCTGTTTGCCTTCATGTCAACGGGCGTGCGAACACAGGAAACAGGGGGCAAACCAGCCGTTTCCATCCAGTCGGTCAGGAGCGCCTGATGGCTTTCGGCGGACTCAACTCAAGCACACGTTCGCAGGACATGGCGGAAATCAACATGATTCCACTGATCGATGTGATGCTGGTGCTGCTGGTGATATTCATCATTACCGCACCGCTACTGACCCATGCGATCAAGGTTGACCTGCCACAGGCATCAAGCACCCCCAGCCCACCCAGGCCGGAAACGATCAATCTCTCGATCCAGGCCGATGGCGCGGTCTTCTGGAATGCCGACCCGGTGGAAGCAGCTGCCTGGAATGCCCGGATGACTGCGGCCGCACAACAGTCGCCGCAGCCGGAAATCCACATTCGTGCCGATGGCGAACTGGCCTACAAACATGTGATCCGCGTGATGTCGGACGCCACCCGGGCCGGACTCACCCGCATCGGCTTCGTGACCGACCCCAAAGATACCGTGGCGCCCTGACGACACCATGAATTTCGACCCTGACTGCCGCGCCTGCCCACGCCTCGCCACGTTTCTGGATGATATCCACACACGCTATCCTGCATACCATGCCCGGCCGGTGCCGGCGTTTGGCGACCCGCACCCCAAGCTTCTAATCGTCGGCCTCGCGCCCGGCATGCACGGCGCCAACCGCAGTGGTCGCCCCTTCACCGGTGATACGGCAGGCATCCTGCTGTATCAAACCCTGCACCAGTTTGGCTATGCCAGCGCACCCGAATCCGTGTCCGTCGACGACGGCTTGCAACTTATCGGTTGCCGCATCACCAACGCCGTGAAATGCCTGCCGCCCGCCAACAAGCCCGAGCCGGGCGAAATCCGCGAGTGCAATCATTTCCTCGCCGCTGAGCTGACCGGGCTGCCTGCAAACGCCAGCATCCTGGCACTGGGCCAGATTGCGCATCAGGCTGTGTTGCGCGCATACCGCTTGAAACTCAAGGATTACCCCTTTGGCCACGCCAGCGATTACCGTCTGCCCGATGGCCGTCGCCTGGTCAGCAGCTATCATTGCTCCCGCTACAATACCCAGACGCGCCGTCTGACCCCCGAAATGTTTGCAGCAGTGTTCACAAAGATTCAAGCCGAGGACTGATCATGCCCGTCGTCACCATCAAACTCGCCGGCAAGCTCACCCGTGAGCAGAAGCAGAAAGTCGCCGCGGAAATCACCGCCACGCTGGAGCGCCACGCCGGTAAGCCGGCATCATATACCTATATCGCGTTTGAAGAGTTGCCCGACGAGAACTGGGCAATCGCCGGCAAATTGCTGGATGAAGAATGATTTTTTTTATCCGCGAAGGACGCGAAGGGACGCGAAGAAAATCTTTGAGGTCTTACTTCGCGCGTCTTCGCGTCCTTCGCGGATAACAGATTTTTAGTGTGAGCGTCGACAAGGACTTTCTCGCCTCGCTGCCCACCCTGCCCGGCGTCTACCGCATGGTCGATGTAGCAGGTGCTGTGCTCTATGTCGGCAAGGCTAAAGACCTGAAGAAACGTGTCTCCAGCTATTTCCAGAAAACCGACCAGAGCCCGCGCATCCGCCTGATGCTAAAAAGCGTCGACCACATCGACACCACGGTGACGCGCACCGAAGCCGAAGCGCTGCTGCTGGAAAACAACCTCATCAAGGGCCTGAAGCCACGCTTCAACATCCTGTTTCGCGACGACAAGTCCTATCCCTACCTACTCCTGACCGGGCATCGCTTTCCGCGCCTGGCCTATTTTCGCGGCACACCCAAAAAGCAGGACCAGGCGTTCGGGCCCTACCCAAACGCATATGCGGTGCGCGAAAGCATTCAGCTGCTGCAGAAGGTTTTTCAGCTGCGCACCTGTGAAGACTCGGTCTACGCCAACCGTTCACGGCCCTGCTTGTTGCACCAGATCAAGCGCTGCACTGCACCTTGCGTCCAACGCATCACGCCGGAAGCCTATGCGCGCGATGTCAGCGAATCGGCCCAACTGCTCCGGGGCGAGGCGACCGAGCTGATCGACCACATCACCGGACAGATGAACGCGGCGGCGGCGGCACTCGACTTCGAAACCGCCGCTTTGCTGCGCGACCGCCTGCGCATGCTGGCCACGCTGCGCGAGAAACAGTTCGTCGACACCACCGGCAGCGAAGCCGATGCCGACGTGGTGGCCGTGGCCGAGGTGGCCGGCGTGATTGCGGTCAACCTCACCATGATCCGCGGTGGCCGGCATCTGGGTGACCGCAGTTTTTTCCCGCAGCATGGCGAGGGCGCCACCCTGGCCGAAGCACTGGAAGCGTTCATTGCCCAGCACTATCTCGACCACCCGATCCCTGCGCGCATCCTGATCAGCGAAGCGATCGAAACCGACGCGCTGGAAACGCTGCTTTCCGAACACGCGCAGAAAAAAATCAGCCTGCTGCATCGCGTCACCGGCGAACGAAAAATCTGGATCAACATGGCCCAGGCCAACGCGCGCCTGTCGGCCGAGCGCCGCAGCGCCGATCGTGCCAACCAGTCGCAACGGCTGGCCGCGCTGCGCGAGACGCTCGACCTGCCGCAACTGAACCGCATCGAGTGCTTCGACATCTCGCACACCATGGGCGAAGCCACCGTGGCCTCATGCGTGGTGTACGAGGGCGACGACCTCAAGAAATCCGATTACCGTCGCTACAACATCAGCGGCATCACGCCCGGCGACGATTACGCCGCGATGCATGCCGCGCTGATCAAGCGCTTTCACAACAGCGTCGAGGAAAACGGCGTGCTGCCCGACCTGCTGCTGATCGACGGCGGCAAGGGACAGATTTCGATGGCAGTCGATGCGATGACCGAGCTCGGCCTGGGCGAGGTACTGCTGCTCGGCGTGGCCAAGGGCGAGGCGCGCAAGCCCGGGCTGGAGACGCTGATTTTTGCCGACGGCCGCGAACTGAAGCTGGCGAAAGACCACCCTGGCTTCCATTTGATCCAGCAGGTGCGCGATGAAGCCCACCGCTTTGCCATCACCGGCCACCGCGCCAAACGCGGCAAGACGCGTGTGCAATCGACCCTCGAAGACATCCCGGGAATCGGCCCCAAGCGCCGCAAACAGTTGCTCGAACACTTCGGCGGACTGCAGGGTGTACGCGACGCCGGTATCGATGCGCTTGCCACAGTCAACGGTATCAGCCGAGAATTGGCGGAAACCCTTTATTACGCTTTGCATTGATGCCCCTCAATCTTCCCAACCTGCTCACCTGGCTGCGCATCCTCTTCATCCCGCTGATGGCTGGGGTGTTCTACCTGCCAGACGGCTGGATCACACCGATTGAAGCCAACCTGCTGGCTGCGGCATTCTTTGGCGTGGCGGCGCTCACCGACTGGCTCGACGGCTGGCTGGCGCGCAAACTCGGGCAAACCTCGGCATTTGGCGCCTTCCTCGATCCCGTGGCCGACAAGCTGATGGTCGCGGCCGCCCTGATCGTGCTGATCGATCTCGATCGCGTCGCGCCACTGATCGGGCTCATCATCATCGGCCGTGAAATCACCATTTCCGCCCTGCGCGAGTGGATGGCCAAGGCAGGCAAATCGGCCAGCGTGGCAGTATCCTTTGTCGGCAAGCTCAAAACCGCCGCTCAAATGATCGCCATCGTGCTGCTGCTCTACTTCAACCCCGTTGCCAATCTGCCCATTGCGGCCATCGGCGCCTGGCTGATCTGGATTGCCGCGTTGCTCACCCTGGTATCCATGGCGTATTACCTGGTCATGGCTTCGCGGGCTTTGCAAAAAAGTTCATGAAATTCTTGACAGAAAAAAACGGAATCTCCATAATGCGCAGCCTTCAACGCGGGAATAGCTCAGCTGGTAGAGCGCAACCTTGCCAAGGTTGAGGTCGGGAGTTCGAACCTCCTTTCCCGCTCCAGCATTCTGGGGAAAACAGATGGCACAGACCGGACGTTTTCCCCTTTTCGTTTAAGTGTTTTACCGCGACGGCGCGATAGCAAAGCGGTTATGCACCGGATTGCAAATCCGTGTAGGTCGGTTCGACTCCGGCTCGCGCCTCCAGACTCAAATTATCTGCCTGCTTCGCCCGGATGGTGAAATTGGTAGACACAAGGGACTTAAAATCCCTCGCCAGCGATGGCGTACCGGTTCGATTCCGGTTCCGGGCACCACTTTCCTATTAGTCTATTAACCGGAGTGGTATAATTCCGGCGCTTTAATTATTAACAGTGGGCGGTTCGCCCATTTTTTATTTGTGCCGCGCGGCGCTTCATTTGCAACTTCTGGCGCTGTGGCACGACGATGGATTTGCGATGATGGATTTGCCCACCCGACTGGAACCTGTGCTTGCCGAACTCGGTTACGAGCTGGTGACGCTGGAACGCGCCGGGCGTGGACTGATCCGGCTTTTCATAGACAAGCCGGATGGCATCACGATTGACGACTGCGTTGCAGTGAGCAATCACCTGACCCACCTGTTCACGGTCGAGAACATCGATTACGACAGGCTGGAGGTGTCCTCGCCCGGTCTTGATCGGCCGCTGGTCAAGCCGCAGGACTATGTCCGCTTTGCAGGCGAGCCAGTAACCCTGAAGTTGCGTGTCCCGATGGACAACCGGCGTCGCCTGAGCGGCCAGCTGGTTGGTCTGGAAGGTGAAACGGTAAAGTTGATCGTCGATGGTTCGGAAGTATCGATTGATCTGAGAAACGTGGATGTTGCCCGCCTCAAACCCATGGTTTAAGAAGCGGGCGCTGGAGGAATTATGAGCCGTGAAATGTTGATGTTGGCCGATGCGCTGGCACGTGAAAAAAGTGTTGATAAGGAAGTGGTGTTCGAGGCCCTGGAACAGGCGCTTGCCTCTGCTACCAAGAAGCGCTTCAAGGAAGAGTCGGACGTGCGCGTATCGATCGACCGCGAAACCGGCGAATACGAATCCTTCCGCCGCTGGCTGGTGGTGACCGAGGCCGATCTGGAGTCCGAGGGCTACCAGATCCTGCTGATCGACGCCCAGGACAAGATCCCCGACATCGAAATCGGCGACTACATCGAAGAGCCGCTGGAAAACATCGAGTTTGGCCGTATTGGCGCACAGGCTGCCAAGCAGGTGATTCTGCAGAAAATCCGCGACGCCGAGCGCGAGCAGATCATCAGCGACTTCCTCGATCGCAAGGAACATCTGGTCAATGGCGTAGTGAAACGCATCGACCGTGGCAACGCCATCATCGAATCGGGTCGGGTCGAAGGTTTCCTGCACCGCGACCAGATGATCCCGCGTGAAAACCTGCGCGTCGGCGACCGTGTGCGTGCTTACCTGCTGCGCATCGACCGTGGTGCCCGTGGCCCACAGGTGGTGCTGTCGCGCACCGCGCCTGAATTCATCATGAAGCTGTTCGAGCTGGAAGTGCCGGAAATCGAGGAAGGCCTGCTTGAGATCAAGGCGGCCGCCCGGGACCCCGGCCTGCGCGCCAAGATTGCCGTGGTATCGCACGATCCCCGCATCGATCCCATCGGCACCTGCATCGGCCTGCGCGGTTCGCGCGTCACTTCGGTGACCAACGAACTGGCAGGCGAGCGCGTCGACATCATCCACTGGTCGGCCGAGCCTGCACAATACGTGATCAATGCGCTGGCGCCCGCCGAAGTGAGTTCCATCGTCGTGGACGAAGACAAGCACAGCATGGATGTGGTGGTGGACGAAGAGCAGCTGGCGATGGCCATCGGTCGCGGTGGCCAGAATGTGCGCCTGGCATCCGAACTGACCGGATGGGACCTGAACATCATGTCGCGCGAAGCGGCCGAAGAGAAGCAGTCGGCCGAGAGTGGCAACACCCTGGCCCTGTTCATCGAGAAACTCGATGTGGACGAGGAAGTCGCCCAGATTCTGGTAGACGAAGGTTTCTCGACACTGGAAGAAGTCGCCTACGTTCCGTTGAACGAAATGCTCGAGATCGAAGCCTTCGATGAAGACCTGGTCAACGAACTGCGCAACCGCGCCCGCAACGCGCTGCTGACGGCCGCCATTGTGGGTGAGGAGCAGGTTGAAGCCTCTGCAGGCGACCTGCTGTCACTTGAGGGCATGGATGCAGAAACGGCCCGCCTGCTTGCCAGCAAAGGCATCCACACCACTGAAGACCTGGCCGAGTTGGCGGCGGATGAACTCACTGACATCGCCGCCATGGAAACCGAACGCGCCGAACAACTGATCATGGCCGCTCGCGCGCCCTGGTTCGCCCAAGGCTGATACGCCACGAGGATTGCATGAACGTTGAACAATTTGCACTAGAACTGAAACTCCCGCCGCAACTGTTGCTTGAACAGTTGAAGGCGGCGGGTGTCAGCAAAAATGATATCGTCGACCCGGTCACAGAAGCGGACAAGGCACACTTGCTCGACTATCTGCGCAAGATGCACGGCGGCGCAGCCGAGCCCGGCAAGACCAAAATCACCATCACGCGCAAGCAGACCGGTGAAATCCGCAAAACGGACAGCACCGGAAAATCGCGCACGATTCAGGTGGAAGTCCGCAAATCGCGTACCTACGTCAAACGCGATGCCGCCACGCTGGCAACGGATGTCCAGGCTGCTGCAGAGCCCACGCAGGA
>JAIOJU010000188.1 GCA_019911765.1 Thiobacillus sp. | reverse complement strand
GCTCGCGGTCGCGCGTCGACTTGAACACTTCGTCGTCGAGCGTGCAAAAACTGCCCGCGCACACCTCAAAACCATGGGCCACCCGCTGCCGATCCAGACGCTACAGATCGAAGAGCTCAACGAACACACGCCAGCAGCGGCTATTCCTTCACTGCTGGCACCGCTCAAGGCCGGCCACGATGTCGGCCTGCTGTCCGAGGCGGGTTGCCCCGCTGTCGCCGACCCCGGCGCCGCGCTGGTCATGGCCGCGCATCGCGACAATATTGCGGTGGTCCCGCTGATCGGTCCGTCATCGATTCTGCTGGCGTTGATGGCTTCGGGCCTGGGTGGGCAGCACTTTGCCTTCCATGGCTACCTGCCCGCCAAGGAACCCGAGCGCGGCCAGAAAATTCGTGAGCTGGAAATCGCTGCGCGGCGCGACAAAGCCACGCAATTGTTCATCGAAACGCCCTACCGCAGCGTGGCGCTGATGGATGCGTTGGCCACCACGCTGTCGCCCAGCACCTTCATCAGCGTCGGTGCGGATCTCAGCTTGCCAAGCCAGTTGATCCAGACCCGCAGCGCCAAGCACTGGCGCGGGCAGACCGATGCGGTCAAGGATCGGCTGGTAGTGTTCGGAATCGGAATTTAAACGGTCAACGCTTGCGCCGGTTTACGGCAGGGGCGCTTTCCCGAGGCGGCGGCTCCCCGGAAACATCCAGAATACGCACCTTGATGGTTTTCCCCTTCAACTTGCCCGCGGCCAATCTGCGCTGCGCTTCTTCCGCGATCCCCTGCTCCACCGCGACATAGGTGGACATGTCAGTCACGGTGATTTTGCCAATCTGTTCGCGGGTAAAACCGGCCCCGCTGGTGAGCGCGCCCAGCACGTCGCCGGGGCGAATCTTCTCCTTGCGGCCACCCAAAATCTGCAAGGTGGCCATCGGCGGTACCAGCGGCTCATCGCTGGCGGGTTGCAACTCGCTGAGCGGATGCCACTCCACCTCCGAGCCCAGTTCCTGAACGATATTGGCCACACGCCGCATCTGGTTGGGGCTGGCAAGGCTCAACGCCCAGCCGTCCTGGTCGGCGCGCCCAGTGCGACCGATGCGGTGGATATAGACCTCGGGGTCGGGCGTGACATCGACGTTGATCACCGCTTCGAGCTGGTCGATATCGAGGCCGCGTGCGGCCACGTCGGTCGCCACCAGCACCGAGCAACTGCGATTGGAGAACTGCACCAGCACCTGGTCACGCTCGCGCTGCTCCAGTTCGCCGTGCAGGGCCAGCGCGTGAAAGCCCTGGTCGCGCAGGACCTCAACCAGTTCACGGCATTGCTGGCGCGTATTGCAAAAGGCCAGCGTGCTGACCGGGCGGTAATGCTTGAGCAACAACGCCACCGCCTGCAGCCGCTCGTCGTTGCTGACCTCGTAGAAACGCTGGCGAATCTTGTCGTTCTCGTGCCGTTCCAGCAGTTTCACTTCCTGCGGCTGCCGCATGAAGCGCTGGCTCAGTTCTGCAATGCCCTCGGGATAGGTGGCGGAAAACAGCAGCGTCTGGCGCTTGGCAGGGCATTGTCGAGCGATGAAGGCAATGTCGTCGTAGAAGCCCATGTCCAGCATCCGGTCGGCCTCGTCGAGCACCAGCGTATTCAAGCCATCCAGGTTCAGACTGCCGCGTTGCAGGTGATCCATGATGCGGCCCGGCGTACCGACCACGATATGGGCACCATGCTCCAGGCTCGCCATCTGCGGGCGCATCGTCGAGCCGCCCACCAGCGTCAGAATCTTGATGTTATCCATGCAGCGGGCCAGCCGGCGCAACTCCTGCGCCACCTGGTCGGCCAGTTCGCGCGTCGGGCATAGCACCAGCGCCTGCACCCCAAAAAATCGCACATTCAGACGGGTCAGCAGCGGGAGGCCAAATGCCGCCGTCTTGCCACTGCCGGTTTTCGCCTGCGCAATCAGGTCATGCCCCGCCAGCGCAATGGGCAAGCTTGCTGCCTGGATCGGTGTCATATTCAGGTAACCCAACTGCCGTAGATTGGCCTGCATGGCAGGTGCCAGCGGAAGGGTGTCGAACGGTGCACCCCCCCCAGAAGCATCGGTGGGTGGGGTATGAGAAGGGGAAAGTTGCTGATTGGTCATGCCGGATTATACGGGGGTGGCGTCAAGTGCGATTCGGGCCGTGGGCCAGCGGTCAGGGCATAGAGATTATTTGCCATCCTGCAGACCATGACAGAAACAAGGCCTTTGATGCGCAACCTGTGCCCTGTCAAGTTATCGACTGCCACGATGGAAGTAGTACATTCATACCAGTTTCAATAGTACAAAAATTAAAGTTCAGGCAATTCCGACCGTTACTGCTTCAACCGCAATTACCTGCGAGTGCGAACTGCCTGGAGTGGTCTATAGAAAGTTGAAGGTTCGGGCTTGGGCGAGCAAGCATTCATGTCGGCACACAGCGCTTACACGCCATAGCGTGCCATTTCTACACTTTTACAGGAGAGTCATTGTGCGCAATGTTAATCACCTGAATGTTGGCCAGCGCGTCGATATGACTGCGCTCATTCATGGCAATGTTCATGGCAGTGCAAAGCGTAGGCGCATGCTGACATCTCATCCGCTGGCTGATTCTGTTGCGTCGGCCATGGATGCCCTGGCTAAAATCGAAGACATCGTAGCCGATGGCTGCTTTAACCATCCTGACGAGCTGACCCAGGACAAGATCCTGACTTATGCCCTTGCGCTATTGCGGGTACGCGAATGTGCCGGAATGGCAGGCATGGAGCGTTTGATGAACGCATGCGATGCCCTGGCCGTCACTGTATCCAGGCTGATCGATGATCGGACCAGCGCGTGCCATGCAAAATGTGCAGCTTTGACGCAATTTGTCACGCACGCCCGGGAAATGATCCTGGCGTCTACAAACCCCACAGCGATATTTTCCAGCCTCCCTCATGTCCGCCAGTGACATTGAGCTTGTGTCTTGGCACAACGGGAAAAGACAACATTCGCAAAGCCAAATCAACAATCAGCGGGAAGCATGATCGCCCCCTTCCGCTGACAAACCGCACGCCCAGTCGCCGAGTCGTCCTGGTTCTTTACACGAACATTACGCAACCGCCATGGCGATGCGCTTATACAGCGCCACGATCAGGTCGGACTGGGTGATCATGCCTATCACCCTGTTTCTTTCATCCAGCACCGGGACATGGTGCAGATTATTCTCCGACAGTTGGTGTACCAGTTCAGAGATGGGGGTATCCGCGTGGGCGCTCGAGATGTTCGATGTCATGATCTGCCCGACCACTTCGGCCTTTTCCGAGTTTTCACCAGGTGTACGTCGCAACAATCCCTGCAGGCGTACCGCCAGCCCTGCTGCCGTCGTATCGTCAAGCTGGCGCAGGAAGTCGGCCACCGTAACCATACCGACCAGCCGGCCAAAATTGTCCACCACCGGCAGGGCCTTGATCTTGTGGGCACGCAGCAGGTTCCAGGCTTCCTCCAGTTCGGTGGCAAAACTCACCGTAACGATGCTGCGCGACATGATGTCCGCACAGGACAATGCCAGTTGGCGGTCGAAGGCATTGTCCACTGCGAGGTTGTAAAGCCTCACCAGTTCGTTTTCCTGCATGTCCACGTAGGTGCCGATGGACTGGATCGCCGCATCCAGATCTGCATGCGTCAGGCCGGCACGGACGATTGGCGAGGCATCCCCCGTGCGGTGCACATTCTCCTTGTCCTTGATGC
Source organism: Thiobacillus sp. (assembly GCA_019911765.1). Taxonomy (GTDB): domain Bacteria; phylum Pseudomonadota; class Gammaproteobacteria; order Burkholderiales; family Thiobacillaceae; genus Thiobacillus. The sequence goes on along the minus strand of JAIOJU010000188.1, from coordinate 6,124 downwards.
GACGGTAGGGATAGCTGCGGCCCGGCATCAGGTTGTTCACCAGCAACGCGGCGGCCAGTATGACCGCGACATTCTCCATTACCAGCACAACCTCGCTGCCCGCGTTGGCCAGACCCGGCGCGCCCGCCAGTGCAATAAACAAGGCCAGTGCGCCACCCGGCGGATGCATGCAGTTGAAACGCGCCATCAGCCATATGTTGCCCGCCACCGCCACCGCAGCTGCCAGCAGAGGGGTGGGCATGAGAAAAACGCTCAGATAGGCCGCGCTCATGGCCATGAGATAACCACCGAACACCGACCACGGCTGGGCAAGCGGGCTGTGTGGCAAGGTAAAGAGAATGATTGCACTGCCACCAATCGGCGCGATGAGCCAGAACGAGGCGTCGGCATTGAGGTGCAGCAACGCCCCCGCCAGACCCAGTCCAATCAGTGCCCCCAGTGCCGAGCGCGCACTCTCGGCATGCGAGAGCACCGGGGTGTCGGCAACCAAACGGGTGCGGATAAAGGATTTAAGAAGGCCGAACCAGTTTCGGCCAGACACAGGCGGGAATTGCGACATATTTTATTTAGCCTGATCCAGCTTCACACAGGTCTCAGGGTCTATTCTTGTACTGAACAATTTACCAGGGGAGGCATTGCTGCAAGCCTGCCTTTCAGCAATTTCCTTCATACTTCCAATTCAAGCCAATCAAGCCGCAACGTCAGTTGCTCGCCGGATTCCGTCCTTGCCACCAGCCACTCCGCCCTCTCACGGGTATAGACATCCACGGGCAGCAGTCGCTGACGGCCCGGCCGGTCACCTGCCGTCACGTTCACTTCCAGCCATTGCCGCGTCAGCACGGCGAACTCCAGTCGCTCATGATCGGCACAGGCAATGGGCTGATAGTCGTTCAACGCAGGACAAGGCCTGATTTTTCGAATGGGGCCCAGGCCTTGCCCAGGGTGACGCCCAGGCGGCCGACAAGACGCTCGGCCAGACCTTCATGCTGGGTGTAGTCGACGATGTCTTCGGCCTTGACGACATCACGTGCGACCGATTCGACGGTGCCCAGGCCATCGGACAGACCGAGCTGGATGCTTTTCTCGCCGCTCCACACCAGTCCGCTGAACATCTCGGGTGTTTCCTTCAGGCGCTTGCCACGGCCTTCACGCACCACGGCAATGAACTGGCCGTGGATTTCTTCAAGCATCTGTTTGGCAAATGCCTGTTGCCTGGGGTCGACCGGCGAGAAGGGGTCAAGGAAGCCCTTGTTTTCACCCGCCGTTAATAGACGGCGTTCTACACCAAGTTTTTCCATGGTGTGAGTGAAGCCGAAGCCATCCATCAATACACCGATCGACCCAACCAGGCTGGCCTTGTCGACAAAAATCTTGTCGGCGCCGGCGGCAACGTAATAGCCGCCTGAGGCGCAGATATCGTCAACCACGGCATAGAGCGGGATGTTCGGATGCAAGGCGCGCAGGCGCTTGATCTCGTCGTAGATCTGTCCGGCCTGCACCGGGCTGCCGCCGGGACTGTTGATGCGCAGGATCACGCCCTTGGTTTTCTTGTCTTCAAATGCACCTTGCAGACTGCCGATCACCGAATCGGCACTGGCCTCGTCGGACGATATCACCCCCTGCAGATCGATCAGCGCGGTGTGTGCCTTGGGAATGGATACCCCGTCCGAGCCGAACCACCCCGCCGCCAGAAACAGCACGATAAAGAGATAAAGGAAGCCTAGCGTTTTGAACAGAATGCCCCAGTGGCGGGTGCGCCGTTGCTCCTGGATGGCCGACATCGCCAGCTTTTCGAGGACTTCGCGTTCCCAGTTCGGTTGCTGTTCGTTCATGTTGTTTCCGTCATAGCTGTTTCAATCAAATAAACGCGGCCGTCACGCTCGACAACCGGCACGGGAATCAAGCCGCGTCCGGCGCAGCGTCCGCCAACACAGTGTCCACTGGCAGGGTGGTAAAGCGCGCCATGGGTGGAGCAGATCAAGTATAGCCGCGAGTCATCGAAGAATTCGCCAGGCTGCCAGTCGAGTTCAACCGGGACATGACCACACTGGTTGAGAAAGCCGCGCGGCTGACCCTGAAAGCGCACAACGAAAGCAGGTTGCGGCTGGCCGTAGCGCTCCATGTCGAAACGTACCCCCTTGCCCAGTTCGACCAGCTCGTCCGCGGCGCAAATCAGGCGTTCGCGCTCAGCCATGCGTGGACCTCGGCAAAACTGTTCATCAGGGCCAACGGCGCATGCGGGTGCAGGTCGTCGGGTTCGTGCGCACCGTAGGTCACGGCCAGACTGGCAACCCCGGCGTTGGAGGCCATCAGGAGATCGTGGCTGGTGTCGCCAATCACCAGCGTGCGTGCGGGATCGGCAAACAATTCATCAATCAGTTCCAGCACCATCGCCGGGTGCGGCTTGGAATGCGTCTGGTCGGCGCAGCGGGTGGCTGAAAACAGGTGTCCCAGTTTGCTGACTTCGAGCGCACGGCTGAGGCCGATGCTGCTTTTTCCAGTAGCCACGGCGAGCTGGAACCCCTCGGCATGCAATTGCTGCATCCCCTCCACCACGCCCTCGAACAAGGGAATATGCGCATCGCGGCCCAGATAATGGTGGCGATAGCGTTCAACCAGATGCGGGTAAGCATCATCCGGCAGGGTCGGCAGCAAGGTTTGCAAGGCTTGTTGCAACCCCAGGCCAATGATCTGGCGCGAGTCGCGTTCGCTCGGTACCGGATGGCCGATGTCTTCACAGGCACGCTGGATCGAATCGACGATCACGCCGGCGGAATCCATCAGCGTGCCGTCCCAGTCGAAAATCAGTAAATCAAATTGCTTGGGCATGTTTGGCGAGCGTATCCAGAAAAGTGGCCAGTTCGGTGGGGAGCGGGGCTTCGACCAGCATTTTCTCACCGGTGATGGGGTGATCGAACACCAGTTTGGCCGCATGCAGGAACATGCGTTTCAGGCCCTGTTTGACCAGTTGCCTGTTCAGCTCGAAGTTGCCGTACTTGTCGTCCCCCGCGATCGGAAAGCCCAGATGCGAGGTATGCACGCGAATCTGATGGGTGCGACCGGTTTTGAGTTCCGCTTCCAGCAGGGTGAAATCTGCATAAACCTGCTGGCGTCGAAAAATGGTGTGGGCGCTCTGGCCGTCGTCGCGCACCGTCACGCGCTTCTCGCCATTGTCGTCCACGCGTTTATGCAGCGGCAGTTTCACGTGCTGGGTCGGATTGGGCCACTTGCCAGCCACCAGCGTCAGGTAACGTTTCTCGATCTTGCCGTCGCGCATCGCCGCGTGCAGCCCGACCAGCGCACGCCGCTTCAAGGCAATCATCAGCACGCCGGAGGTTTCGCGGTCGAGCCGGTGCACCAGTTCCATATAGCGGCATTCCGGCAGTTCCAGCCGCATCTGCTCGATGACCCCGCGCGAAATGCCGCTGCCGCCGTGTACCGCCATGCCGGCAGGCTTGTTCAGCACGATCAGGGCGTCGTCGCGATACAGGATGTGGGGCACCAGCCGGATCCCGCCTTGCGGCAAATGGGTCGCCGGGGTGATGACGGGCGCCGCCATGCGCACCGGCGGAATGCGCACTTCGTCACCCAATTGCAGCCTGTAGCTCACCTCGGCACGACCGCCGTTGATCCGGACCTCACCGCCCCGCACCAGCTTGTATATGCGACTTTTGGGCACGCCTTTCAGGCGCGCCATCAGAAAGTTGTCCAGGCGCTGCCCATCCGCGCTATCGTCAATCTTCACGCGTCGCACCGAATCTTTCTCTAAGTCATTCTTTTTCATATACACTATCTTCGGTTCAGGCCCTGTCTTGCCTGACCATTTTGGACACCAAGCCGGTTACAACGCTCACCGGCCGCCGCCAGCCCGGCCCGTCTGGATTCCTGCCGCTCAGCACCTTCAAGTTGGTGCCGACAGTCGAAACCACCCGCCCCGCGCCAGTCGGCAAAGCAGCGATGTTATCAATGACGCGACAACTAGCATACGAAATCAGCATTCACGCTCGGGTTCACCCAGCGGGAATCGGAAAGACCACCCGGCCCGGCCGGTGACACTCTCCAGGAACAGGACTCTAATCAATCCATGCCATTTCACCCAACACACTGTGATCGCATGAGCTGCCCGCGTTAAAGCGGCAGTCTGGCCTGTCCCGTATGCACGCGCGCGGGAGTAAATAATGAAGCGCATGCTTTTCAACGCAACCCAGGCGGAAGAACTCCGGGTTGCCATCGTCGAAGGCCAAAAGCTCGTCGACCTTGACATCGAGTCCGCCAGCAAGGAACAACGCAAAGGCAACATCTACAAGGGTATCGTCACCCGTGTCGAACCCAGCCTGGAAGCGGCTTTTATCGATTACGGCTGTGAACGCCACGGCTTCCTGCCGTTCAAGGAAATCGCCCGCTCCTGCCTGCCCAACGGCGGCCGGGTGCCGGAAAACCTGAAAGAAGGCCAGGAACTGCTGGTCCAGGTGGAGAAGGACGAACGCGGCAACAAGGGCGCCGCGCTCACCACCTACGTTTCACTGGCTGGCCGCTATGTCGTGCTGATGCCGACCAACCCGCGCGGCGGCGGCGTATCGCGTCGTATCGAAGGCGAAGAGCGCAACGAACTGCGCGACACACTGGCGCAACTCGAAATCCCCGAGGGCATGAGCCTGATTGCCCGCACCGCGGGCATCGGCCGCACTGCCGAAGAATTCCAGTGGGACCTGAACTACCTGCTGAGCCTGTGGCAAGCCATTGACGGCGCTTCCACCTCGCAAAAAGGCGCTTTCCTGATTTACCAGGAAGGCAGCCTGGTTATCCGGGCCATCCGCGATTACTTCTCGGCAGACATTGGCGAACTGCTGATCGACACCCAGGACATTTTTGACCAGGCGCAGCAATTCATGGCGCACGTGATGCCGGCCAATGTCCACAAGGTCAAGCTGTATCACGACGATGTACCGCTGTTCTCGCGCTTCCAGATCGAGCACCAGATCGAATCGGCATTCTCGCGCCAGGTCAACCTGCCGTCCGGCGGCGCCATCGTGATCGACCACACCGAGGCGCTGGTATCGGTCGACGTCAACTCAGCGCGCGCCACCAAGGGCAGCGACGTCGAACAGACCGCCTACAACACCAACCTCGAAGCGGCCGACGAAGTCGCCCGCCAGATGCGCCTGCGCGACCTCGGTGGCCTGATCGTGATCGATTTCATCGACATGGAAAACCCCAAGCATCAGCGTGAAGTCGAAAATCGCCTGCGCGATGCGCTGCACCATGACCGTGCCCGCGTGCAGACCGGCAAGATCTCGCGCTTCGGCCTGCTCGAAATGTCGCGCCAGCGCCTGCAGCCCTCGCTCGGTGAAACCAGCTACACGCCCTGCCCGCGTTGCCACGGCACCGGTCATATCCGCGGCACCGAATCATCGGCATTGCACATCCTGCGCATCCTGCAGGAAGAGGCGATGAAGGAAAACACCGGCGCCGTGCACGTGCAACTGCCGGTCGATGTGGCCACCTTCCTGCTGAACGAGAAGCGCGTGGATATCCACACCATGGAAACGCGCCTCAAGGTCAATGTGGTGATGATCCCCAACATCCACATGGAAACCCCGCACTACACCATCACCCGCCTGCGTCATGACGAGCTGAACCAGCGCGACGCCAGCGAACCCAGCTACAAAATGGCCGTCGTTCCGGAAAGCGAATCCGTCTACCAGACGGCTCAGGCCGCCGCGCCCGCGCGTCCGGAAGCCGCGGTCAAATCCATTGCACCGCCACAGCCGGCACCGGCCGCACGCCCGGTTGTCCCCGCCCAACCGCAGCCGGAGACCGGCCTGTTCGAGCGTATTTTCGGCTGGTTCAAGAAGCGCGGCGATGACACACCGGCAAACGCTGCCACAGCCACAACCGAACCGGTTGCTGCCATCGCACGCAGCGAACGCCCCAGCGAACCACGTCGCGACCGCAAGTCCGGCCAACGTCGCGGCAGGGGCGATAGCCGCGGTGATCGGGGTGAGCGTGGTGAAGGCCGTCAGTCCGAATCGCGTCAGGCCGAGCCACGCCAGAACGAGGGGCGTGCCGAGCCACGCAACGGCGAATCGGCCAAACCGCCACGCCAGCCGCGTCAGCCCAAGCC
>JAIOJU010000187.1 GCA_019911765.1 Thiobacillus sp. | reverse complement strand
GCATTGCGACGAGTTTGTTCCGCCGGTATGGAATCTGGTTGCGCACGTAGCGAGCCTGGGCATGCGCTTCTACAACGGCACAGCCTTTCCCGAACGTTACCGGCAGGCCGTATTCATCGCCGAGCACGGTTCCTGGAACCGCAGCCGCAAGACGGGTTATCAGGTCAGCGTGGTGCGGCTGAATGGCCAGCGTGCGGTCAGCTACGAGCCTTTTGTCAGCGGCTGGATGAAAAACGAATCGGCCTGGGGGCGTCCCGCCGACGTGCTGGTGATGCCTGACGGCAGCCTGCTGGTATCGGATGACCTGGCCGGCGTGATTTATCGCATCACCTATCGAGGAAAACGCCAGGGCCGGCCGGCCGAGGGGTGAGCGCCAGCCTGCTAGTACGACAACCCATAAGTTTGCGTACATGCCGAGACGCGCATCCGCGCGCCGAGTGCGCGAAGCGAACCGCAGCCATAGTCGTTCCATGGCGAGGATGAGCGACAAAGCAATCGGTGATGCGGGGCGCGTCGAACATAGCGAAATTTATGGGTTGTCGTACTAGAATCGTGCCCATGAAACTGCTCGTGCTCGATACCTCCACCGAATATTGCTCGGCTGCGCTATGGCTGGATGGCCAGATTCACGCGCGTCGGCTACTGGCTGAACAGCGGCACAGCAGCCTGTTGCTGCCGATGGTGGACGAACTGCTGCGTGAGACTTCGATGACGCTACGCCAACTCGACGGTATTGCCTATGGCGCAGGCCCCGGTTCGTTTACGGGTTTGCGTATTGCCTGTGCGGTGACGCAGGGGCTGGCGCTGGGCGCGGATCTGCCGGTAGTGGGGGTTTCAACGCTGGAATCCATTGCCGGGCAGGCGGGCGCAGACAGGGTGCTGACGGTGCTCGATGCGCGCATGGCCGAAGTGTATTGGGCCGCGTATCAGCGCGAGCCGGCAGGCTGGCGCTGTGCCATTGAACCGGCATTGGCATTGCCAGAGTCGGTACGGGTGCCTGACGGTGATGACTGGGTGGGGGCAGGCAATGGTTTTGCCGCACTGGGCGCCGTGTTGCGTCCGCGTCTGACTGCGCAACTGGTGCGCATTGACGACACCATCATGCCGGATGCCGCAGCCATGGCGCCGCTCGCCGTTCAGGCGTTCGAGCGTGGTGAAAGTGTGGACGCGGCGCTGGCTGCACCGATTTATCTGCGCGATAAGGTTGCACAGACGATCGATGAACGGCGTGCGAGAAAAACCGCATGAGCGCCGTGCTCAAGCAGGCGCATCGCATGCGTCCCATGACCCAGGCAGACTTGCCGCGTATTCATGAAATTGAATTGGCGAGCTATGACCATCCGTGGAGCGCGGGCAGTTTTTCTGATTCGCTCAATGCGGGTTACAGCATGTGGGTGCGCGAGGCCGATGGAGACATTGTCGGCTATTACGCCATGATGGCGGCGGCAGGCGAATCCCATTTGCTCAATCTCACCATTGCACCGGCCTGGCGCCGCCTCGGCCTGGGGCGCGATTTGCTCGAGCATTGCCTGGCATGCGCCTGCGACCACAGGGCGGAAAGCATGTTTCTGGAAGTGCGCACCTCCAATAGTGCTGCGATTGGCCTGTATCACAACAGCGGCTTCGTCGATCTGGCCGTGCGCCGGGCCTATTATCCGGCACATGAGGGTCGCGAGGATGCGTTGATCATGAAGCGCGAGTTGTCATGCTGAGCCGGGATGATGTATTCAACGAACTGGGGATCGGCCCCGTCTGGCGCCTGCGTGAAACCCCCGCCTCCCCGCTCTCGACTCTCGACGCTCGACTCTCGACTCCCCACACCTGGGACACGCTGGCTGAAGCCGTGGCGCACTGCACCGCCTGTAAGCTCCATGCCAGCCGCACGCAGGGCGTGCTGGGCGTGGGCGACCGGCACGCCGACTGGCTGATCATCGGCGAAGCGCCGGGTGCAGAAGAGGACGCGCAAGGCGAGCCGTTTGTGGGGCAGGCGGGCAGGTTGCTCGACGCCATGCTGGCGTCGATAGGCCTGGCGCGTGGACAAAATGTCTACATCACCAATGTGCTGAAGTCGCGGCCGCCCGGCAACCGCAACCCCGAGCCGGACGAAGTGTCGGCCTGCCGGCCTTATTTGCTGGCGCAGATAGACTTGATCCAGCCCAGGCTCATTCTGGCACTGGGACGGGTTGCTGCGCAGAGCCTGCTCGATACCGATGAGGCGATCGGCCATTTGCGTGGCCGGGCGCATCAATTCCGGGGTGTGCCTCTGGTCGTGACGTATCACCCGGCCTACCTGCTGCGCAAACCGACCGAGAAGGCGCTTGCGTGGGAGGATTTGTGTCTTGCCCGGCGACTGATGCAAGCTGCTTCCTGAATTTATTACCCGGTATGGATTGGTCTGACTGTTTATGAAACTTCTGCATTCTGCTTTGCGTTTTCGTGTGAATTACTTTTCCGATCTGGGCCGACACCAGGTGGTGGTGTGGGCGCCAGGCGACACGCCGCCGGTCGACGCACAGGTGGATGTGGGACCGAAGATTGAATATGACATTCCCAACGAGGTATTCCACAGCGAAATCGCAGCGCTCAAACAGGGACGGTTTTATCCGTCGCAACTGCTGCATGCCGATGAGGCACCCGGCCCGATGTTCCGGGTGATGAAGCTGAATGCCGATCACTTCGCGGCCAATTTCAGCCACCCCCTGCAGGGGCGCATCTTCAGCATCGACAGCGGCAAGAGCGATGTTTCGACCGAACCGGTGGGGCAGATCGGGCAGCTTCTGGAATGGAGCGGCATGGAAACGCAGATGCAGACGCCGACCGATTTTGAGGGAGCGGATGCATTCGTGCGCGAAGACGAGACGCCTGATGCCGAGTTCTATGCACAACCCAGAAAAGTGATCCACGTTGATGCGGTGTGTGCCCGCCGGATTCAGGCCCTGTACCGCACCGTTCTGCCTGAAAATGCGCGGGTGCTCGACCTGATGGCGGGCTGGCGTTCGCATATGCCGGATACGGTTCAGTCGACCGTGGGCCTGGGGATGAATGCCGAGGAACTGGCGGACAATCCGCAGCTTGCCGAGCGCATCGTGCACGATCTCAATGCCGATCCCACTCTGCCGTTTGCCGATGCCAGCTTCGATGCGGTGGTGTGCACGGTGTCGTTCGAATACCTGACGCAGCCGCACAAAATCGTGGCGGAGGCCAGGCGGGTATTGAAGCCGGGCGGCATGTTCGTGGTGACGATGTCGAACCGGTATTTTCCGCCCAAGGTGATCAAGCTGTGGACGCAGTTGCATCCGATGGAGCGTATGGCCTGGGTCGGCATGCTGATCAAGCAGGCTGGCTTCAAGAAAGTCGAAACCTATGTCGAGCGCGGGCTCAAGCGCCCGAAGGATGATCGCTACGCAGACAGGCTGGGCGAGTCCGATCCGCTGTTTGCCACCTGGGGCGTGGCATAACCGTACGCTGCACTTACAACTCGGGAGACTGAAATGTTCAAATGGTCAGATATTTTCAAATGGGCGGCTGCGGGATTCGTGGCGCTGGGTTTGTCGGGCTGCGGATACAACACGCTGCAAAGCACCGACGAGGATATCAAGGCTACCTGGGCCGAAGTGCTGAACCAGTATCAGCGCCGTGCCGACCTGGTGCCGAACCTGGTCAATGTGGTGAAGGGCTACGCCGCTCACGAGCAGGAGGTGTTCATTGCCGTCACCGAAGCGCGTGCCCGCGTCGGTTCCATTCAGGCGACACCGGAATTGGTCAATGACGAGGCGGCCTTCCAGAAATACATCGCTGCCCAGGGGCAGATGACCAGCGCGATTTCGCGCCTGCTGCTGGTGGCGGAGAATTATCCGCAGCTGAAGGCCGACGGTTTGTTCCGCGATCTGCAGGCCCAGCTCGAAGGCACCGAGAATCGCATCACCGTCGCGCGCAACCGCTACATCGCCGCGGTGAAGCGCTACAACGTCACGGTGCGTTCCTTCCCCTCCAACCTCACCGCGATGCTGTTCGGCTACAAGACCAAGCCGAGCTTTACGGTGGAAAACGAGAAGGCGATCGCGGTCCCGCCGAAGGTCGACTTCGGTGCGCCGGCACCGGCTGCGCCTGCAGGCGGCTACTGACATCCGGATGGTTCGGCTGGCCTGGGCGCATACGATCTTTCACGGGCTTCAGCCCGCAGAAAGTCGGAGTCCCCTTGTGGGGCGTGACGCGTTCGGCTTTCTTCTGCTGTTGTGTGCGCTGTCTGCCTGGGCACAGGTGGCGGTGCCCGAACTGTCGCACCGCGTTACCGACCTGACCGCCACGCTCAGCGCAGGGCAAGTCACGGCGCTGGAAAACCGGCTTGCCGCCTTCGAAGCACGGAAGGGCAGCCAGATTGCCGTTCTCATCGTTCCTACCACCCAGCCGGAAGACATTGCGCAGTTCGGCATCCGTGTCGCCGAGCAGTGGAAAATCGGCCGCAAGAAGATCGACGACGGCGTGATCCTGATCGTCACCCGGGACGACCGTAAATTGCGACTGGAAGTCGGCTATGGGCTGGAGGGCGCGATTCCCGACGCCATCGCCAAGCGGGTGATCGCCGAGACCATCACGCCCCGCTTCAAGGCGGGCGATTATTACGGCGGCATCGACGCGGGCGTGCAGCAGCTGATGCGGCTGATCGAGGGTGAGTCCCTGCCGTCGCCAAGCGGATCGGGAAGCGGCGGAGGCGATGAGCCCTTTGTGCTGCTCATTGTGGGCGGCATCATTGCCGGCTGGCTGCTCTCCACCATGATGAGTCGTCCGCTTGCCGGCGGCGTGGCCGCGCTGGGCAGCGGGGTGGTGGGAGCGATGCTGCTGGGGGTTGGCCTGGCGTCGTTGCTT
>JAIOJU010000186.1 GCA_019911765.1 Thiobacillus sp. | reverse complement strand
GGCTTCATGAGATACCCAACCCAACCCAGCCCGAGGAAAACATGATTGCAGCGGTTCTGCAATCGGTGTCGGAAGACGCGTGCCGGCATGGGATGGGTTCGGGATGTTTTCATGGGTTCGAGTTCAAGGCCATGAGGCTTGGACGGCGTGGCCGGCCGGGTGCAATGGCAAGAGTGAAGATAGTGGTCAGCCAGGATGGCGAGGTGATCGAATCACGATTTCTCGATGTTCTGAATGATCCGTTGTAGGACGCGGCTGAGTTGAGTCGAGGTATGAGCTAGGGCTATTTCAACACGACGTTTGAGGGTGGCCCCATTACCGTTATCTGGCATGAGAGCAACGTTGATTCAAGGAGGTCATGCAGTGATAGACAAGAACTGGCAGGAAATTGCCCCGGATCCTGATTGGGTGCGGCAGGAAGTAGCCCGCCTGAATGAGGCAGTCGATGAATTTGCCGGCGCCATGAAGGCGAAGCTCTCGCAGAAAGCGCATGAGGGCTGGACCGGCTGGGACAAGCCTGAATCGGGTATCAAGATATGGAATGCCATGCTTGCCCAAGGCGCTGCGGTACCGCTGGCCAAGGGGCAGGAAGTGGATATTGCCAATCTGGCGATGATGCTATGGCGGACCAATGGGAGGATGGAATGAATTCCCTTGCGATCTGGGCCGCGCTGGCATTTCTCATTGATGTGTCTGCGATTTCAGGACGGCTTGAGTGAAGCTCTACCTCTGCGAAAAACCTTCACAAGGCAGAGAAATCGCCAGCCACATCGGTGCTCGGACACGTGGCGAAGGATGCATTACTGGTAACGGTGTAACGGTAACCTGGGGTATCGGCCACCTGGTTGAGCAGGCGAAACCGGAGCACTACAACCCGGCATTGAAATTCTGGGACATCGCGCACTTGCCTGTGCTGCCGGATGAGTGGCACATGGTGGTGAAGGACCAGACCCGTGATCAGTACAAGATCGTCGCGAAGCTGTTGAAGCAGGCAACCGAGGTTGTCATTGCCACCGATGCCGACCGTGAGGGCGAAGTGATCGCACGGGAGTTGATGCAGCTGAATGGCTACCGGGGGAAGGTTTCGCGCCTTTGGCTTTCAGCGTTCGACGATGCTTCGGTGAAGAAGGCTCTGGCTAGCATCCTGCCAGGCGAGAAGACGCTGCCGATGTATTTCTCCGGGATGGGCCGAAGCCGGGCGGACTGGCTGGCCGGGATGAATCTCACCATGGCCTTGACGAAGGCATTCGGTGCCGGCGGCAAAGACGGAACCTTGCATTGTGGTCGTGTACAGACGCCTGTGTTGGCTTTGGTGGTGCGGCGCGAACGGGCCATCGCCGCGTTCGTTCCAAAGGCGCACTTCGGGGTCAATGCGACCTTCCTGATGGGCGGGGCATCCGTACCGATGGCCTGGGTGGCGCGAGCGGCGCTTCTCGACGATGAGGGGCGTCTCGTCGACCGTGGAAGTGCAGAGGCGGTGGTCAAGCAGGTCGCAGGGCAGACCGGGAAGGTGAGCCTTGTCGAGACGACACAGGAACGCGAAGTCGCGCCGTTGCTGTACAGCCTGGGATCACTCCAGCGGGAGGCCTCGGCGCGCTTCGGGATGAAGGCGCAGGCCGTACTCGATGCTGCGCAGGCACTTTACGAGAAACACAAGGCGACATCGTATCCACGAACGGATTGCGAATACCTGCCGCGGTCGATGCTGGCCGAATCGAACGAGACGCTGCAGGCCATCGCCGGAGCGAAACCTGAGCTGGCAACACTGGCCACGGTTGCCGAGTCGGCGCTCAAGGGTGCCGATGAGCGTTTCGGGGGCAGGGCATTCAACGACAGACAGATCACGGCCCACCACGCGATCATTCCGACGCGAAACCCGAACATCGATGTGTCGGCCATGACGCCGACCGAGCGGACAGTCTTTGACATGGTTTGTCGACGGTATCTGGCGCAATACCTGGGGGATTACCAGTACAGCAAGACGGTGATCGAAGTGATCTGCGAGGGCGAGAAATTCAGGGTGAGCGGCAAGACGCCGTTGGTTCCCGGCTGGCGGCAGACCATACCCGAGGCGACGAAAGCACCCACGGACAAGGACGATGACCAGGCTGAGGCAGTAACGCTCCCGAAGGTGTGTGTGGGCGAGGAAGCCCGAAACCTGCGTTGCGAGGTGCAGGACAGAAAGACCTCACCGCCCAGGCGTTATACCGAGGGCACGCTGCTGGCGGCGATGGAGTCGATCGACAAGGAGATCGAGGATCCGCGCTGGAAGGCGGTGATGAAGAACAAGGAGAAAGCGGGCATCGGAACGGATGCAACACGATCGGCCATTATCGAGGGGCTGTTCAAGCGGGACTATATCGTCGCAAGAAAGAAGGAGCTGCTGCCGACCGAGAAAGCTGTCGCGCTGATCGGACTGATCGAGGAGGTCTCGCCAGAAATTGCAGATCCAGTCTTGACTGCTCAGTGGGAAGATCGACTGAGCCAGATTGAGAAGGGCGAGATCGAGTTGTCTCAGTTTGAGCTCAGTCTTGGCGAGTGGCTGGTGCAGGTGATTGAAGGCATCAAGCGTCAGAAGGGCACACGGCAGATCTCCACGTCTGGAATACGCACACCGGACAATGCTAGTGCGGTCGTGGCGTGCCCTACTTGTGGCAAGCCAATGCGCAGAATTGATGGGCCGAATGGCGTCTTCTGGGGTTGCACAGCGTACCGGGAGGGGTGCAAGTCGACGCTTCCCGATGTCGACGGTAAACCCGGAGCCGCCAAACAGGCATCGATTCCACAATCGCAGGCAGGGCCTTCCTATCCATGCCCCAGATGCCAGAAGCCTCTACGCTTGGTGAAAGGCCCTAAGGGACCATTCTGGGGATGCACGAGCTACCCGGAGTGCAAGCACACCCAGCCGGATGACGAAGGGAAGCCAGGCGTTCGAACTGACGAGGTGGCAGGAAAGTTTACGCGACCCGAGGCGGCCGTGGCGCGAGGAACACCCATACGTAGCGCCAAGGCAGGTGCAGCCTGTCCGGACTGCAATACAGGCTTACTCGTCAGCAAAACCATGAAGGATACCGGCAAGGCATTCGTGGGATGCAATCGCTTCCCGGCGTGCAGATTCTTTGCATGGCCAGCGAAATAGTCGGGCGCGAGTGATGCACACCACACGGGTTGAAATTCCCTGCGCCGAGCCGGTATGGCTGGTTGCCGAATGGCCGGACGGCACCTGGTGCGATCTTCATGAGTTGCGTGAAATGACACACATGAGCGACGACTACCAGATTGTTCGAGTGCTGACGCACGACGAGGGATTCACCCCGGTTAAAACCCAACGATGGAAGGGGTGCTAGCCAGGGAGATCGGGTTGATCGACGAAATTGGTACCCTTGATACCGTGGCGAGTTCATGGGATAGGGCGTCGCATGATTTTGGGCCGCGAGCGCCGGGGGCGGGG
>JAIOJU010000185.1 GCA_019911765.1 Thiobacillus sp. | reverse complement strand
GCGCGCGACATGCTGGATGTCGTCGAGCAGCAGCTCGATGCGCCGCCCCCCGCCCGCCACGCATAGCGCACGCAGGCTGGCATGGCGAGGCAGATGGTCGATGTCGAGCAGGCTCAAATCATGGTCGTAGAGGCGTATCTGGCGCGGCCCATGACTCAGCAGCGTGTCGAATGCAGTTTGATATTCACTGGGTATTTCAAAAGTATTCATGAAGATTCGATCTCCAGCCATCCGGATTCATACCAGGCATGCAAGCGCTCGCGCAGTGCAACGGGCAGGGGCGGGTTGAGCCGGCGGTAATCTGCCAGTTGCTGCAGGCCTGCAATTTCGTCGGCGCCCGGGGTGAACGCTTCACCATTGATGTAAAAACGACCGCCGGCAAACAGCAGTCGCGATTTCGGGTCGAGCGCCACCCCTTTTTTATCGGTCTGCCTGATGAAGGCGGTGCGGTTGAGCGGGGCGTCCGGTGCGTCGAAGAACACATTCGGCTTGGGGTCGGACAGATAGCGTCCGGCAAACTCGGCAATGTCGCGCTTGTTCCACTGAATCCGGGCGACCATCTCCCCGATTTGCGCCAGCATGCCGCGGCTGATTTCACCCGGGTGGGTTTGCAGGCGCAGGTCGGGATCGGCATAGCGGCCTTCCATGGCGAGCGTGTCCTGCAGGTGCGTCAGAAAGCCATACGCCAGTTCTTCGGCGGTGGGCGCGCGAAAACCGATCGAATAGGTCATGCAGTCATCCACGGCCACGCCGTAATGTGCAGCATGAGGCGGCAGATAGAGCATGTCTCCGGGGCCAAGCGTCCATTCTTCCTCAGGCTTGAACTCCTTCAATATCTTCAGCGGGGCACCTTCCAGCAAGCCCAGGTCGGATTGGGTGCTGATCTGCCAGCGGCGATGGCCCTGGCCTTGCAGCAGGAATACATCATACGAATCGAAATGTGGTCCCACACTGCCGCCTGGCACCGCATAGCTCACCATCAGGTCATCCAGGCGGGCGTGCGGAATGAAGCTGAAATGCGCCAGCAGGGCGTCGGCTTCCGGGAGAACGTGGTTGAGCGATTGCACCAGCAGCGTCCATTCGGCTTTCGGCAGGCGCTTGAAGTCATTTTTCCTGAACGGTCCGTCATCCAGCGACCAGTGCGTGCCACTGCCCCGGACAAGGCGCGATTCGACATCGTCGCGGCTGGCCAGGTGCATCATGTCGTCCGGCGTCAACAGGCCCTGGAATCCCGGGACGGCGTTGCGGATCAGCAGCGGACGTTTGTGCCAGTAGTCGCGCAGGAAGCGGGTGGGGCTCAGGCCGCCAAGCAGGGTCTTGATCATGAAATTGATTATAACGATGCGGCATGACGATGTTGCGGGTAGGGGCCTGTTAAAATATGGGCCGAAAATGATGGGCGCCTCCCCCTGTTCGATAACAGGAAATCGCGCATCCGGTTTTTTCTGATCCAGATACAGGCATGACCATCGCTCATCTGTTCCGGTTTCAGGGTAAGACTCTATCGACAAACAGGGCGTCATTTGCCGCGCTCTGTACGGCGTTTCCGGTGTGACCATGCAGCGGAAAGGCATCAACCAGCAAAGGAACTGAATTGAATATCGTTAAAGACACCGTCGTCACCATCACGTACATCGTTCGCGACATGGATGGCAAGCTCCTGGAAGAAAGCGAAGAGCCGGTCAGCTACCTGCATGGCGGGTATGACAACATTTTCCCCATGGTGGAAGCGGCATTGGAAGGCAAGGCGGTTGGCGAGAAAGTCGAGCTCAAGCTGCAGCCTGTCGATGCTTTCGGCGAGATGGATGAAGATCTGGTGCGCCTGGAAGCACGCGACTCCTTCCCGGCAGATATTGAGGTCGGGATGCAATTCGTCGGCTCGCCGGTTGATGGCAGCGAAGAAATGCTCTACACCGTGACGGATATTGCCGAGGACAAGGTGGTGGTGGATGGCAATCATCCCTATGCAGGCCAGGCGGTACATTTTGAGTGTCAGGTGGCTGAAGTGCGTGCCGCAACGGCGGACGAAGTCTCCCATCGCCATGCACATGGCGCTCACGGGCACCACCATCATTGATCTGAGCGGCAAATGGTTCCGGGCTGCTAAAATGCCCGGCTGATTCGTTTTCTATGACTGTTTAATGAAAACCACTTTCCTCGACTTTGAGCAACCGATCGCCGAGCTTGAAGCCAAGATCGAAGAACTGCGCTTTGTGCAGGACGATTCCGCCCTGGATATCTCGGAGGAAATCCGCCGCCTGCAAAAAAAGAGCCAGACGCTGACCAAGGATATCTATGCCAAGCTGAATGCCTGGCAGGTATCGCAGGTGGCGCGTCATCCGCAGCGCCCCTACACGCTGGATTATGTGCAGGGCCTGTTCACTGATTTTGCCGAGCTGCGTGGTGATCGTGCGTATGCCGATGATGCTGCGATTGTCGGCGGCATGGCGCGCTTCAACGGCGAGCCGGTGATGGTGATCGGCCACCAGAAAGGCCGCGATACCAAAGAGAAAATCTACCGCAATTTCGGCATGCCGCGCCCGGAGGGTTACCGCAAGGCGCTGCGTCTGATGCGTCTGGCGGAAAAATTCCGCCTGCCGATTTTCACCTTCATCGATACGCCGGGTGCTTATCCGGGTATTGGCGCCGAGGAGCGCGGCCAGTCCGAGGCCATTGCGCGCAATCTGTACGTGATGGCTGAACTGCAGACGCCGATCATCTGCACCATCGTGGGCGAGGGAGGATCCGGCGGCGCGTTGGCGATTGGTGTGGGTGACCGTACGCTGATTCTGCAATATTCGACGTATTCGGTGATTTCGCCGGAAGGCTGCGCCTCGATTCTATGGAAAAGCGCGGACAAGGCATCGGTCGCGGCTGAAACGCTGGGCATTACCGCCGATCGTTTGAAGGCGAACGGGCTGGTCGACCGCATTATCGAGGAGCCGCTGGGTGGTGCGCAGCGTGACTGGGATGCCATGTTCCAGTCGATGCGCCGCTCATTGACCGATACCCTCTCCGAATTGCGCAAACAGTCCCCCGACGCCTTGCTGAATGCCCGTTATCAGCGTTTGCGCGCGTATGGCAGCTTCAAGGAAGCTCCTGTCAAATAAGGACGTTATCGAGAATGTGGCGGCCTGCCTGGCGCGTCAGGTTCCAGGGGCTGCACGTCTGACCCTGGCCCTTTCGGGCGGACTCGACTCGATCGTCCTGTTGCATGCATTGAGTGTGCTGCAGCATCGTCATCCGTTTGAATTGCGGGCCGTGCATGTCCACCACGGGTTGTCGCCTCGTGCCGACGAATGGGCAGATTTTTGCATGCACGCCTGTGCAAGCCTGGCCATTGATCTGGCTGTCCATCATGTTCGCATCGCCGCGGATGACCCAGTGGGCATTGAAGGGGCTGCCCGGCGTGAGCGCCGCCATGTTTTTGCGGCACTGGACACGGATTTTCTCCTGACCGCACACCATCAGAACGACCAGGCCGAAACCCTGTTGCTGCAATTGCTGCGTGGCTCAGGCCCCAAAGGCCTGTCTGCGATGGCCGAGCGGCAGCGCCTGCCGGACTGGCAGGGCGCGCAGCTTCGACCCTTGCTGAATGTTGCGCGTGCAGAATTGCAGGATTATGCGCAGGCGCATGGCCTTGACTGGGTGGAAGACGAGAGCAACCTGGATTCACGTTATCGACGCAATGCCTTGCGCCAGCAGGTGATGCCCTTGCTGGCGTCGCACTTTCCGGGTGCCACCGCCACGCTCGCCCGTGCCGCTGCGTTGCAGGCCGAAGCATCCGGATTGCTTGACGATCTGGCGCAACTCGATGCACGGGGAGCCATTCAGGGGGGGCGTCTTGATTGCCAGGCATTGGAAAGCTTGCCCGTTCCGCGTGCGCGCAACCTGTTGCGCCACTTTATCGGCTTGCAGGGGTGGCTCATGCCGAGTGCGCGACGCCTGAACGAGGCGCTGCACCAGTTGCTGGACGCAAGCCAGGCAGCCCGGGTGTGCGTCAAGTTGAATGGCGCAGAACTTCACCGTTTTCGGGGCGGCGCCTATCTGGTTCCCGTGCGTACTTATTCCGAACAGATTCCGGTTGCGTGGCGGGGCGAGCCGGTCTTGAATCTGGATGCGGTGGGCATACAGGTGATGTTCACTCCGGTTGTAGGGGCTGGCCTGAAACGCACCCTGCTGGATGCCGGGCGCGTCGAATTGCTGGTGAGAGCCGGGCGCGAACGCATGCGCCTGACCCCTGGCGGCCCGCATCGCAAACTCAAGAATCTGCTGCAGGAGTCGGCCGTTCCGCCATGGGAACGTGATCGCCTGCCCTTGCTGGTGTGCGATGGACAGTTGGTCTGGGCGGCGGGAATCGGCATGGATGCGGATTTCCTGGCGGGCCCCCGGGATGCGGGACTCACGTTGCAGTGCGTGGCGGGTTGCCCCCCCGCCTAGAGAGACACTGACAAGTTGGTCTGCTGTGTGGTTCGACAAGCTCACCACGAACGAAATCAACCACTTGCCGTTCGTCCTGAGCTCGTCGAAGGATTTGTTCGGTGTCTCCCTAGGGCTGAGACAGAGGCGAAAAGGCAAAAGAGGGGCAAGTGCCTGTGCCTGATTTGTCGGCAGCTTGTGGCTGCGTGACGGCGAGGATGAATGTCTGGCGCCTTGATGGGGGAGGGCTTGTCTGCAGACAAGACGGGGTGGCTCGTGATACCCTAGCGGGCTGATTTTCATGGATTTTATCCTTTTTTCTTACCCCTACCTCTCTGGAGCTTAAACATGGCAGTTCAACGCACTTTTTCCATCATCAAACCCGATGCGGTCGCCAAGAATGTCATCGGTAAAATCGTCAGCCGTTTTGAGACCAACGGTCTCAAGGTCGTCGCATCGAAAATGAAGCACCTGTCGCGCCAGGAAGCCGAAGGCTTTTACGCTGTACACAAAGACCGTCCTTTCTTCAAGGATCTGGTCGAGTTCATGATCTCCGGTCCGGTGGTGGTACAGGTGCTGGAAGGTGAAGATGCAATCGCCAAGAACCGTGCCCTGATGGGCGCGACCGACCCGAAGAAGGCCGAAGCCGGCACCATTCGCGCTGACTTCGCCGAGAGCATTGATGCCAACGCGGTGCATGGTTCCGATGCCCCCGAAACTGCCGCAGTGGAAATCGCTTTCTTCTTCCCGGCCAGCGAAGTCTACGCCGGCCGTTAAGCCCGCATGTTGCAAAATCTGCTTGATTTTGATCTTGAGGGACTGACCGCCTGGTTCACGGAACTCGGTGAAAAGCCGTTTCGCGCCAGGCAGGTGTTCCACTGGGTGCATCAGGCCGGGGTGGCGGATTTTGCACAGATGACCGATATCGCCAAGAGCCTGCGTGAAAAATTGCAGCAGCATGCGGTGGTGGCGCCGCCGGCGATCAGCTACGCGCACACCTCGGCGGACGGTACGCGCAAGTGGCTGTTCGACGTCGGGGTTGCCAATGGCATCGAAACCGTATTCATTCCCGAAGAAGACCGCGGCACGCTGTGCGTGTCGTCGCAGGTCGGCTGCGCACTGGAATGCACCTTCTGCTCGACCGGGCGCCAGGGCTTCAACCGTAACCTCACGGTGGCCGAAATCGTTGGCCAGCTGTGGGTGGCGCATCATGGCCTGCGCGGCCAGGCCAATCGCACCACGGGTGAAATCTCCGAGCGGCCGGTGACCAATGTGGTGATGATGGGCATGGGCGAACCGCTGGCGAATTTCGAGAACGTGGTGACAGCCCTTGGCATCATGCTCGATGACCATGCCTATGGTTTGTCGCGGCGGCGGGTAACCGTGTCGACATCCGGCCTGGTGCCGGCGATGGATCGTCTGGCCGAGCGTTGCCCGGTGGCGCTGGCGGTGAGCTTGCATGCACCCAATGATGCGCTGCGTGACCAGATCGTGCCGATCAACAAGAAGTATCCGCTGGTGGAATTGATGGCAGCCTGCCGGCGCTATCTGGTTCATGCGCCACGTGACTTCATCACGTTTGAATATGTGATGCTGGCCGGGGTGAACGACCAGCCCGAACACGCGCGTCAGCTGGTTGAACTGACGCGCGATGTACCGTGCAAATTCAATCTCATTCCGTTTAACCCGTTCCCGGATTCCGGTTATGACAAACCGCATGCCGAGCCGATGCGCGTATTCCGCCAGATTCTGCAGGATGCGGGCTATGTGGTGACGACGCGCAAAACCCGCGGGGATGATATCGATGCGGCTTGTGGTCAGTTGGCGGGCAAGGTGGCTGACAAGAGCGGACGCGTCATGAAGAGACTACACAAGGAGGCGGCGTGAAAACAGGAATAGGCGTGCTGGTGGCCGTGCTGCTGGCGGGTTGCGCGGCACAGCCGACGGATGATGGTGGCAGCAGCATGGCCGGGGTGGCGGACAGCGAAAGCCGCCAGCGTGCAGGCGCTTTTACCGATCTGGCAGGCGCTTATTTTTCGCGTGCCCAGTACAAGATCGCGCTGGATGAATTGCGCAAGGCCATTGTTGCCGACAGCAAATATGGTCCCGCGTACAACATCTACGGCTTGATCTACATGGAGCTGGCCGAGGACAAGCTTGCCGAGGAAAATTTCCGCCGAGCCCTCGAACTGGATCGTAACGATTCCGAAGCGCGCACCAATTTTGGCTGGTTTCTTTGCACGCGTGGGCGTTACGACGAAGGTCTGGAACAGTTCAGCATCGCGCTGCGCAACCCGCTGTATGCACGGCCTGAGCAGGCTATGGCCAATGCGGGTTTATGCGCGGAGAGGAAGGGCGACCTTGCGCTGGCCGAGGTCAATCTGTTGAAGTCCCTGAAGCTGGTGCCAGATAACTCCAATACCGTGCTCAAACTGGCGGGCCTGTATTTTCGGCAAGGTCGGCTGGACGAGGCCCAGCGCTTGCTGACCCGCCATACGGAACTGGCGCCTCCGACTGCGCAAAGTTTATGGTTGGGCTTGCGGCTGGAACGCAAGCTGGGTGACCGGGCGCAGGAGGCAGCCTATGGGCTGCAGTTGCGCAAGCGTTTTCCCGAGTCGAATGAAGCACGGTTGTTGCAGTCGGGGCAATACGAATGAGCGAGAGCGGACAGCCTTCTGTTGGTCAGATCCTGCGTGATGCCCGCGAGGCACAGGGTATCGCACTGGAAGATGCTGCTGTCCGCCTGCGTTTGATGAATCGCCAAATTGAGGCAATGGAGACAGACGATTTCGACAGTCTGGGCCAGCCTGTATTTGCCCGTGGTTTTGTACGCAACTACTCGCGTTTGCTGGGCCTGGTGCCCGACGAGTTGCTGGCCCGGATGCCGGGCGCACCGGCCGAACCTGCAGTCGTTCAACCCGTTGAACCGCCCATGGCCCGATCGTGGCTGACGTCCCCCTGGCTGATCCTGTTGATGCTGGGGATGCTGCTGATGGTCACGGTACCGGTTGGCCTGTATTTGTGGTTGAACAGCGATGTGGATGAAAACCCTCTCAACCCGGTTTCAGTGACGCAACCCCGTCTCGCGCCTGCGGCTCCGGTTTCTCCTGCATTGCCGGTTACCGAGGCGCCTGCGGTGCCAGCTGAACCCGTGGTGGTTGAGACACCGGCTGAAGCAACTACACCCGTCGTCCCCGAGCCTGCTCCGGTTGAAGCGCCTGTTGCCGGTGTGGTTCATCTGGAATTTGGCGATGAGGCCTGGACCGAGATCAAGGATGCCAGTGGACGTATGCTGCATCGCCAGTTGAATCAGCCTGGCAGCAGCATCGAGGTTCGAGGTCAACCGCCGTTTGAAATGGTCATTGGTAATGCGGCACAAGCGCGCATGACGTATAACGGTCGCCCCATCGATTTGAAGCCGTTTATCGATGTGACGGTTGCCCGTTTCACCCTGGAAGAATGATGTCTCAGATTGTCCGTCGTCCCACCCGTCAGGTGCGGGTTGGTCATGTTCTGGTCGGTGGCGATGCGCCTGTCGTGGTGCAGTCGATGACCAACACCGATACCGCCGACATCACCGCAACTGTCCAGCAGGTCCAGGCACTGGCCGAGGCCGGATCGGAACTGGTGCGCATCACGGTCAACACGCTCGAAGCCGCGACTGCGGTGCCGCGCATTCGTGAGCGCCTCGATGCGCTGGGCTGTCGCGTGCCGCTGGTTGGCGATTTCCATTTCAATGGCCACAAGCTGCTGACCCAGGTGCCCGAGTGTGCCGAGGCCCTGGCCAAGCTGCGCATCAATCCGGGCAATATCGGCCGTGGCAACAAGCGCGACGAACAGTTCGCCACCTTGATCGATATCGCATGCAAGTACGACAACGCGGTGCGTATCGGTGTCAATTGGGGCAGTCTCGATCCGTCGCTGGCGGCACGCATGATGGACGAAAACGGACGGCTGGCGCAGCCGGAAGATCCCGAAGTCGTGATGCGTCGTGCGATGGTGGCTTCCGCGCTCGAATCGGCCAGCAAGGCTGAGGCGCTGGGCCTGGGTGGCAATAAAATCATCCTGTCGTGCAAGATGAGCCGGGTGCAGGACTTGATCGCGGTATACCGCGACCTATCTGCGCAATCCGACTACCCGCTGCATCTGGGGCTGACCGAAGCCGGCATGGGCAGCAAGGGTATCGTCGCTTCGACCGCTGCGCTGGCCGTGCTGCTGCAGGAAGGCATCGGCGACACGATCCGAATTTCGCTGACACCCGAACCGGGTGGCGATCGCACCCAGGAAGTCCGGGTAGGCCAGGAAATCCTGCAATCGCTGGGGCTGCGTGCGTTCACCCCGCAGGTCACCGCTTGTCCCGGCTGTGGCCGCACGACGTCAACCGTATTTCAGGAACTGGCACAGGACATCGAATCCTATCTGCGCAATCAGATGCCGATCTGGCGCACGCAGTATGCGGGCGTCGAGACCATGCAGGTGGCAGTGATGGGTTGTGTGGTCAACGGCCCGGGCGAATCCAAGCATGCCAACATCGGTATTTCACTGCCAGGAACGGGCGAAGTGCCGGTAGCGCCGGTGTATGTCGATGGCGAAAAAACCGTCACGCTGAAAGGCGACAAAATTGCAGCGGATTTTCAGGTGATCGTCGAGGACTATGTGCGGCGGCGGTATGGACATTGAAACCTTTGTCCGCGAAGGACGCGAAGGAACGCGAAGTAAAAATCGAGAAAAACAGGAGTTGGGTTTTCTTCGCGTCTCTTCGCGTCCTTCGCGGATAAAAAATTGATTTTTAAAACATGAGCAACAACAACATTCAATCCGTACGCGGCATGAACGACTGCCTGCCCGAGGTGACCGACACCTGGCAGGTATTTGAATCCATCGTTCGCGACTGGTTGCGCCGTTACGGCTACCGTGAAATGCGCACGCCGATTCTCGAGCACACCGGCCTGTTCAAGCGCGCCATCGGCGAGGTCACCGATATCGTCGAGAAGGAGATGTATACCTTCGTCGACGAGCTGAACGGCGAATCGCTGACGCTACGCCCGGAAGGCACGGCGTCTGCGGTGCGCTCGGTGATTCAGCACAACTTGCTGTACGACGGCGGCAAGCGCCTGTGGTACATGGGCCCGATGTTCCGCCACGAGCGCCCGCAAAAAGGCCGTTACCGGCAGTTCCACCAGGTGGGGGTCGAGGCACTGGGTTTTGCCGGGCCGGATGTGGATGCCGAACTGATCATGATGTGCGCCGACCTGTGGCGCGCGCTCGGTATTGCCCCGACATTGCAGTTGAACACGCTGGGCGATTACGAATCGCGGCAGCGGCATCGCACCAAGCTGATCGCGTATTTCGAGGCGCATCAGGATGTGCTCGACGAAGATGCCAGGCGGCGGCTGCACAGCAACCCCCTGCGCATCCTCGACAGCAAGAATCCGGCGATGCAGGCGCTGAACGAAGCCGCGCCCAGGCTGATGGATGAACTGGACGAAGCCGCGCTGGTCCATTTCGAGGCGTTGCAAGCAGTGCTGCGCACAAATGGCATCGATTTTGAGATCAATCCGCGCCTGGTACGTGGTCTCGACTATTACAATCGCACCGTATTCGAATGGGTGACGGACCAGTTGGGCGCACAGGGCACCGTGTGTGCAGGCGGGCGTTATGACGGCCTGGTCGGGCAACTGGGCGGCAAACCTGCCCCTGCAGCCGGATTTGCCATGGGGATTGAGCGTTTGCTGTCCCTGATGGAACTGGGCAGCAGCACGCTGGCACCGCAGGTGCCGGACGCCTACCTCGTTCATGCGGGCGAAGCGGCGCAGGCATTTGCCTGGCAGGTGGCGGCATCGTTGCGGAGTGCCGGGCTGGCCACGGTGATGCATTGCGGCGGCGGTAGCTTCAAGTCGCAAATGAAAAAAGCCGATGCCAGTCGTGCACGTTTTGCGCTGATCATTGGCGACGACGAAGCGGCAGCGCAGCAGGTGACGGTGAAACCGTTGCGTGGCACGGCTGAGCAGACCCGTGTCGAGGTGCCGCTGGCGATCGAATTTCTGAAACAGGCTTCAACTTAATAAAGGCATAGCTCAATGGCAACCTACGATCTGGATGAGCAGGAACGACTCGACGAACTGAAGGCCTGGTGGAAGCGCTGGGGCAGCCTGGTGATGATGGGCCTGGCCGTGGTCATTGCCGCAGCGGCCGGCTGGCGCTATTGGCAGGGCCACACGCAGACGCAAAGTCTGGAAGCGGCCACCGTGTATGAAAAGCTCACCCAGTCGATAGCGACCAACGATGCCAAGGGCGCGCGCGATGCCGGCGCCATGCTGATCGACAAATACAAGGGTACGGCTTATGCACCCCGGGCGGCGCTGCTGCTGGCTAAGCTCAATGTGGTGAACAAGGACTTGAGGAGCGCGCAGACCCAGCTGGAATGGGCCATCGCCAACAGCAAGGAACCCGTGATCAAGGATCTGGCGCGCCTGCGTCTGGCAGGTGTTCAGTTTGACCAGAAGCAATACGATGCCGCGCTGAAAACGCTTGCCAGCACGCATAGCGATGCCTTTGCTTTCCGTTTCAATGACCTCAGGGGCGACGTATTGCTGGCGCAAGGTAAAACTGCTGACGCACGTGCGGCTTATCAGGCGGCATACGGAAAAATGCAGGAAGACAATCCCTACCGCAATATTGTCGAGTTGAAGCTGGATGCATTGGGAGGGGCTACAAGTGAATAAGCGCTTGATTGCCGCCAGCCTGGTGCTGGCTCTGTCGGGGTGCGGTACGGTCGGTTCAATGACCAGCACCGTCGGCGGCTGGTTTGGTGCCGGCCCAAGCAAGGCCAAACCCGCCGAGCTGGTCGAGTTCAAACCCACTGCGAGCCTGGTCGAGGCCTGGAAAGGTGATACCGGCGACGCCAACGGTCATTTGTTTCGTCCACAGGCCGAAGGCGATGACGTGCTGGCCGCAGGCGGCGGCAAGGTCGTGCGCATGGCCATCCCGACCGGTGCCGCCGTGTGGAAAACCGATACCGGAATCAAGCTGTCGGCCGGAGCGGGTGTCGGGCAGGGACTGGTGTTGGTGGGCGGCGGCAAGGGTGAGTTGCTGGCGCTCGATTTGGCCACCGGCCAGCAACGCTGGAAGGCGACACTCTCAAGCGAAGTGACCGGGCAGCTGCTGGCGGTGTCCGATATCGTGATTGCCCGCACCGGCGATGGCCGCGTGCATGGTCTGGCTGTTGCCGATGGCAGCCGCAAGTGGCTGTATAGCCGCAACCTGCCCGTGCTGAGCCTGCGCGGGTCCGGCGGCATGGTCGTGCTTGATAATGTCTTGTATGCGGGATTCCCCGGCGGCAAGCTGGTCGCACTGAATGCCGCTAACGGTGCTCAATTGTGGGAGGCCACGGTAGCCTTGCCGCGCGGCGCGACCGAACTCGAGCGGGTGGCCGATGTGATGGGCAACCCTGTGGTGGATGAGCGCCAGGTTTGTGCGGTGGCCTATCAGGGCCGCGTTGCCTGTTTCGACCGCCGCAACGGTGCGCCGCTGTGGGCGCGCGACACTTCCAGCAACAGCGGCCTGGCAATGGACGACCGCAATGTCTATGTCACCGACGACAAGGATGCCGTCACCGCTTACGACAAGAGCGGGGGCCGTGCGGGCTGGCGGCAGGACAAGCTGGCTCGCCGCCAGGTGACCGCGCCGCTGGCACTGGGTGCCTGGGTGGTGGTGGCTGATGCAGAAGGATACGTGCATGTGCTGTCGTCCGAGGACGGCAGTTTTGTGGCGCGTGCCAAGGTGGACAGCAGCGTGCGCACGGCACCGGCAGACATCGGGCCGGGCTTCGCGGTGCAGACTGCCAAAGGCAGTGTTGTCGCTTTCAGACTTAAATAACGACGCGCGGGCAGATCCCGCGGGTTAACAAGGATAGCCATGCTTCCCACTCTGGTTCTTGTCGGACGCCCTAACGTCGGCAAGTCCACCTTATTCAATCGCCTCACGGGTACGCGGGACGCGCTTGTCCATGATATGCCGGGGATGACGCGTGACCGTCATTACGGACGTGGCCGCATTGGCGACAAACCATATCTGGTGGTGGACACGGGTGGTCTGGAGCCGGTCGCCAAGGAAGGCATCATGGCCGAGATGGCACGCCAGACGCTGCAGGCGATTGACGAGGCCGACGCCATTATCTTCATGGTCGATGGCCGATCCGGCATCACCCAACAGGACATGGTGATCGCTGACCGTTTGCGTCGCGCGCGTTGCCCGGTGCTGCTCGCGGTCAACAAGGCCGAAGGCATGAACCGCTCCGTGGTCACGGCCGAATTTCATGAACTGGCGCTGGGCGAGCCACTGGCGATCTCCGGCGCCCATGGCGATGGCATTTCCGATCTGGTGGCCGAGGCGCTGGCCCCATTTTCCGGAGACGAAGCGAAAGCCGACGATTTCGGCATCCCCAAAATTGCGCTGGTCGGACGCCCCAATGTGGGCAAGTCCACGCTGGTCAATGCGCTGGTGGGTGAGGAGCGTGTGATTGCATTCGATCAGCCGGGCACCACGCGCGACTCGATCTATGTTGAATTCGAGCGCGACAACAAACCTTATATCCTGATCGACACCGCCGGCGTGCGGCGCCGCGGCAAGGTGTTCGAGACGGTGGAAAAGTTTTCCGTCATCAAGACCCTGCAGGCGATCGAAGATGCCAACGTGGTGGTGCTGGTGCTCGATGCGCGCGAAAACATCTCCGAGCAGGATGCACATCTGGCGGGCTTCGTCCTGGAGACCGGACGTGCACTGGTAGTTGCCGTCAACAAATGGGATGGACTCAGTGCCGAGCAGCGCGACGACATCAAGCGTGACATCGGACGCAAACTGGCCTTCCTCGATTTTGCGCGTTTCAATTACATTTCGGCGCTGAAGAGCAAGGGCCTGGAAACCTTGCTGAAAGATGTCGAAGCCGCGCACGCCGCAGCGTTCATCAAGATGACCACGCCCAAGCTGACACGGGTGCTGGAAATGGCGGTGGAGCAACATGCGCCACCCAAGAGTGGACTGTTCCGTCCCAAGCCGCGCTATGCCCACCAGGGCGGCAAAAACCCGCCGGTGATCGTGCTGCATGGAAATGCGCTGGAAGGCCTGCGTGACGATTACAAGCGTTATCTGGAAAACAGTTTCCGTAAGGCGTTCAAGCTACAGGGCACGCCGTTGCGTATCCAGATCAAGGAAGACGGCAGTAAAAATCCGTTCGAGGGGAAAACGCGCGGCCCGCTCACCGAGAGCGAAGCCACACGGGTACGGCGCCAGAAACGAATTCGCCGCAAGGTTCACGGCTCAAAATGAGCGTGGCTGCGTAGATTGATTGCGCTGGGCTCCCCCCGGCAAGTCAGTCCAGCCAGCGCACCAGATAGAACAGCTTGAAACCTTCGGACGAGCGCGCCGGCCCGCTGGCGATGGCGGCATGGCGATTGTTGTCCGGGTCGGCGTGTGCCCGCGCATCGGCTTCGCTGGCATAGACCTCCACCACCCCTTCGGGAAAGCGTTTGCGTTTCTTGCCTGCCGGCGAATAGATGACCACCGCCGAGGTGCCGACGACCCTGGATTCGATATCGGTAAACAGGCTGGTTGCTTGCGGCATGGCGGTCTCAGTGAAGCATTGCGGGTGGCACGGATGTCAGTGCGTCTTTTTCGGGATGCTGCTGATTTTGACCGCGTGGGAATTGGGCGTTTCGTCGGAGAAATGCGGGCGCTCTTCCAGCGTGCGCCCGGTAAGCCGGGCCAGTTCGGCTTCGCGGTTGGAAATCACCACCAGGCAATCCTTGATGCCAAGCACGGTGGCTTCGGTCAGCGGACTGGGGTTGCCGTCACGCGGTGCCGTGTCGCGTACGATCGAGGTCAGGGTTTTGCGCATCATGCGCATGATGCGCTGCTCATCTTGCAGGGTTTTATCGATATCCATGGGAAAAAAGCTCCGGAGGTGCGGCAAAGGGGTTGTCATTGTCGGCGCCGTGCCGGGCTTCGTCAACGCAAGGCCTTGGTGGCGGCAAGGATAAAAAGCGTGGAAGGGGGCAAAAATATTATGATCCGATAGCAGGTTCAGGCTGATTTAAGCTAGCCGCCTGAGGAGAACCCGAATGTCCGAGCCGAATACTCCCGAATCAAACGAAGTCCGCGAAATCCGCACCAATCCAATTGTGCCGAGCGAATCGGTGCTGGTGGCCACCGCGCGCAGCATGCGTCCGAAGAAGGCCGAGGAACTGGCACCACGCGATACCCGTAAACACGTCGAGACCTGCCCGTTCTGTCGCGGCAACGAACACAAGACCCTGCCCTTGATTCTGGCCGTGCCGCCGGAAGGCGACTGGAATATCCGCATGGTTGAAAACCTGTATCCGGTGTTGGGCGATGACCGCTCGCAGGCCAATTTCACATTCGGGCTGCAGCAGACCATTGACGGCTATGGCCGGCACGAAGTCATCATCGATCACCATGAACACGGCATTGCCATCCATGAAATGGCGGAAGACCATCTGGCGACATTGTTCGGCGTGTACCAGTTGCGCATGCGGCAGCTGTTTGCGCTGGATGAGCGCCTGAAATATGTGCTGGTGTTCAAGAACTTCGGCCCGGCGGCCGGCGCATCGATCCCGCATACCCACAGCCAGGTGATCGCGATGCCGGTGGTGCCGGAAAACGTCGATGCCGAGGTGAAGAATAGCGCCGCGCATTTTGCCAAGCATCACCACTGTATTTTCTGCGCGCTGATCGACGAGGCCCTGACTTTTGAGGCGACGATCTATGACCGCAGTTCGGGCGCGGTACGTCGCAAGATCAACGTCGGCCAGTACGTGGTCGAGCGGGGCGAAAAATTCATCGCCATCAAGCCTTTCGCCAGCCGCTACGAATGGGAGGTTCATATCCTGCCTCTGGAGCATCAGGCCGATTTCGTCGATGTGCGAGCCGAGGACATGGCTGATCTGGCACGGGTGATGAAGCGCACCATGGCGCGGCTGGATGCGGTCATTGGCGGCGCGCAGTACAACTTCTTCCTGCATTCGGTGCCGCATGACGCCAAGCGTGAAGCACACGCGCCCAGCTATCACTGGCATCTTGAGATTTGCCCGCGTACCTCGATTCCCACAGGATTCGAACTGGGTTCCGGTCTGTTTGTGAACACCGTCAATCCGGAACAGGCAGCCGAGCGCCTGCGTGCGGTGGAGCTGTAATCCACCCATCCGACGTCGCTGTGATCTTGAACGGGTACGACAACCCATAAGTTTGCGTACATGCCGAGACGCGCATCCGCGCGCCGGGTGCGCGAAGCGAACCGCAGCCATAGTCGTTCCATGGCGAGGATGAGCGACAAAGCAATCGGTGATGCGGGGCGCGTCGAACATGGCGAAACTTATGGGTTGTCGTACTAAAATGGGAACTGGCTGAATCTCCGGCCTTGCCTCCAGGAACCCCGTTTGTTTATCCAATTCCCTGCTGCACGCTCCGACCCTGATGGCGTTTCCGCCTGTTTCTTCTGCCTGGGCGAGAAGCGTGGGCGAGGTGCACCCGGCACAAAAACACCGCTGGCACATTGTGAGTGGAGAGTTCCGCTTGTTTGACCGGCACCAAGGCGGCGAGCGCGTCATTCTGGTGTCGCTCGATTTCGGCAAGCCGGACTTTGCCGAAGGGGTGGCCGAGTTGCGCCTGCTGGCGAGTGGCGCCGGGCTGGACATTCAGGGCGAGGTTCAGGGCAAGCGCAGCCGCCCGGATGCGGCGCTGTTTGTCGGCAGCGGCAAGGCCGATGAGATTGCCGCGCTGGTTGCAGCCACGGATGCCGATGTCGTGATATTCAATCATGAGCTGTCACCTGCGCAGGAGCGCAACCTCGAGCGTCGCCTGCACTGCCGGGTGGTCGACCGGGTCAGCCTGATTCTGGATATTTTTGCCCGCCGCGCACGCAGCGCCGAGGGCAAGTTGCAGGTCGAACTGGCGCAACTGCAGCATTTGTCCACCCGTCTGGTGCGGGGCTGGACCCACCTGGAACGCCAGCGCGGCGGCGTCGGCATGCGTGGTCCAGGTGAGAAACAGCTGGAGACCGACCGCCGTCTGCTGGGCGTGCGGGTCAAGGCGCTACGCGAACGGCTCGCCAAGCTGGGCAGGCAGCGCCGCACCCAGCGGCGCTCGCGGTCACGCCAGCACGTGTTGTCAGTCGCGCTGGTGGGCTATACCAACGCGGGTAAATCCACCCTGTTCAATGCGCTGACACGCGCCGGCGCCTACGCGGCCGACCAGCTGTTCGCCACGCTGGATACCACGACCCGGAAAATATACCTGCCGCGACTGGCTGAATCAGCCGGTGGCGAGCCGGCAAGTGGCGAGGTGGTGCTGTCGGATACGGTCGGTTTCATCACCAATCTGCCGCATGATCTGGTGGCGGCCTTTCGCGCCACGCTGGAAGCGACCGCCGAGGCCGATCTGGTGCTGCACGTGATCGATTCCGCCAGTCCCGGGCGTGAGCGCCAGATCGAGGCGGTCGACAAAGTGCTGCAGGAAATCGGGGCAGATGCCGCGCCGCAGCTTCGTGTCTACAACAAGCTTGATTTGACGGGTGTTGCGCCGGGAGTCGGGCGTGATGAATATGGTAAACTGCAAAGCGTGTATGTGTCCGCGCAAACCGGCGCGGGGCTTGAACTTTTACGCGATGCACTGTCGGAAATCCTGCTGGCCAACCGGGCTCAGGACGAAGCCGGTGCGCCAGATGAATCATCTCCCCAACCAACTGCTCACTCTACATAAACGATATGGCCTGGAACGACCCGCAATGGGGCAATAAAGACAACCGCAAGAACAGTGGTCCGCCCGACCTGGACGAACTCTGGCGGCGCTTCAACCAGCGCCTCAATGGCATGTTTGGCAACAAGGACTTCGGCGGTGGCGGCGGTGGAGATGGCTTGTCTCCGAGCGGCGTGCCGGGCGGTGGCAACCTGGTGGGCCTGCTGATCGGCGCATTGGTGCTGGTGTGGGTAGCGAGCGGGTTCTATATCGTCGATACCGGCCAGCGCGGTGTCGTGCTGCGTTTTGGAAAATATATCGAGACCACTACAGAGGGGCCGCATTGGCATTTGCCGTGGCCGGTCGAATCCCGCGAAATTGTTAACGTCGACCAAGTGCGCACAGTGGAAATCGGCTACCGTAACAATGTTAAAAGCAAGGTATTGCGTGAGTCGTTGATGCTGACGGACGATGAAAACATCATCGATCTGCAGTTTGCCGTGCAGTACATCCTGAAAAACCCTGTGGAATTTCTGTTTGTGAACCGATCGCCGGAAGACACCGTGTTGCAGGTGGCCGAGACCGCGATGCGCGAAATCGTCGGCAAGAACAAGATGGATTTCGTGCTGTACGAAGGCCGCGATGACATCGCGGCACGCGCCAAGGTATTGATGCAACAGATTCTCGATCGCTACAACACCGGCATCAGCGTCAGCCAGGTAACGCTACAGAACATTCAGCCGCCCGAGCAGGTTCAGGCTGCATTTGATGATGCGGTAAAGGCGAGCCAGGACCGTGAGCGTCTGAAGAATGAAGCCGAAGCCTATTTCAACGATGTGGTGCCGCGTGCGCGTGGTGTGGCATCGCGCCTGAAGGAAGAAGCCGAGGGCTACAAACTGTCGGTGATCGCCAACGCGGAAGGTGAAGCCGCTCGTTTTGTGCAGATCCTGACCGAATATCAGAAAGCGCCGCAGGTCACGCGCCAGCGGCTTTATCTCGACACCATGCAGACCGTGATGAACAACACCAGCAAAGTGGTGGTGGACCAGAAAGGCGGCAACAGCCTCTTGTATCTGCCACTCGATAAATTGCAGCAGATCGTCAGCCAGCCATACAGTGGCGCGCCGGAGGTCCTGACGCAGCCTCCGGCAGCTTCGGGATCGATCGATACCCGATCGCGCGATGCCTTCCGTAACCGTGAGCGGGAGGACCGGCCATGAACAAGAGCCTCGGTTCGTTGGTGATCGTCCTGTTGGTCGGCCTGATTGTCTTGAGCAGCAGCATGTATACGGTGGATCAGCGGCAAAATGCCCTGGTGTTCCAGCTCGGGGAAGTGGTGTCGGTAAAGAAAAGCCCCGGCCTGTATTTCAAGCTGCCGATGGTGCAAAACGTGCGTTACTTCGATACCCGCATTCTGACGCTGGACGCGGGTGACCCAGAGCGTTTCATCACCTCGGAAAAGAAGAACGTGCTGGTGGATTCGTTCATCAAGTGGCGCGTGATCGATGCGCGACAGTACTACGTGTCGGTAGGAGGCGATGAGAAACGTGCGGAGATTCGTCTGAACCAGACCGTCAACGATGGTCTTCGCGCCGAGTTTGGTCGGCGCACCATCAATGAAGTGGTTTCGGGGCGCCGTGAGGAGATCATGAAAACCATCCGTGCCAAGGCCGACCAGGATGCGCGCAAGATTGGCGTCCAGGTGGTGGATGTGCGGATCAAGCGGGTTGATCTGCCGGAAACCGTGTCGGAAAACGTCTATCGCCGGATGGAAGCGGAGCGCAAGCAGGTTGCCAATGAATTGCGTTCGACCGGTGCGGCCGAAGCCGAGAAGATCAAGGCCGATGCCGACAAGCAGAAGGACGTGATCGTCGCCGAAGCCTATCGCGACGCACAGAGCGTCAAGGGTTTGGGCGATGCCAGGGCTTCCGCGCTGTATGCTTCGGCGTATGGCCGGAACGCCGAGTTTTATGCGTTCTATCGCAGCATGCAGGCCTATCGCGAAAGCTTTAAAAGCAAGAGCGACGTGATGGTGCTCGACCCCAGTGCCGACTTCTTCAAATACATGAAGAATCCGCGTGCCGCTGGCGGTAAATGACCGGATTTGACTGGCTGGCTGCAGTCGGATTGTTGCTGGTGATTGAAGGGATCATGCCGTTTGCCGCGCCCGCCCTCTGGCGTGACGGCTTTCGCCGGATGCTGGAACTCACCGACGGCCAGTTGCGTTTTATTGGCGCTGCCTCGATGCTGGGCGGCGTTTTTTTGTTGATGATGTTGAGCTGAATTGTTGAATAGAGATGGCCGCCTGGTTACTCCCTGAAAATGTAGAAGATGTTCTGCCGCCACAAGCCTGGCGCATGGAAGACATGCGGCGTGCGCTGCTCGATCTGTTCCGCAGCCGTGGCTATCAGCTGGTGATTCCGCCGCTGATGGAGTATGTCGATTCGCTGTTGACCGGTGTGGGTGCAGACCTCGATCTCAAAACCTTCAAGCTGGTCGATCAATTGACTGGCCGGCTGATGGGTGTGCGTGCGGACATCACGCCACAGGTGGCCCGCATCGATGCACATCTGCTGGCGGCCAATGCCGTGAACCGGCTGTGCTACGCCGGCAGTGTGCTGCACACCCAGTCGGATGGCTTTCACCGCTCGCGCGAACCGATCCAGATCGGTGCGGAGTTGTATGGCGAAGCCGGCGCCGAAGCGGATCTCGAAATTCTGACGCTGATGTTGCAGGGTCTGTCCGCATGTGGCGTGAACGCGTTGCAGCTGGATATCGGCCATGTCGGGGTTTACCGTGCCCTGGCGCAGGAAGCCGGCTTGAGCGGCGAAGTCGAGCATCAATTGTTCGGCGCATTGCAGGCCAAGGACAGCAGCGCCGTGGCCGTGCTGACAGCCGGCCTGTCTGCCGCGTTGCGCGAAGCTTTTGCCGCGCTACCCGTGTTGTACGGTGATCGCAGCGTGTTGGCCGAAGCACGGATGCGGTTGCCCCAATTGCCCGCAGTGCAGACCGCGCTGGACACGCTGGACGCGCTGGACCAGGGCCTGGGCAAGACCGACACTGCCTATGATCTGGCCGAACTGCGGGGCTATGGCTATCACAGCGGCGTCGTGTTTGCCGCCTACGCCGGCGGTCGCAGTCATGCGATTGCGCAGGGCGGGCGCTACGACGAAGTAGGGCGGGTTTTTGGCCGGGCGCGTCCGGCCACCGGTTTCAGTCTGGATTTACGCGAGCTGGCAATCGTCAGCTCGAATGCTCAATAAAGGGAGATTGCACCATGGCAGCAAAAAACGTCGTCGTTATCGGCACCCAGTGGGGCGATGAAGGCAAGGGAAAAATCGTCGACTGGCTGACTGATCGCGCACAAGGCGTGGTGCGCTTCCAGGGGGGGCACAATGCGGGCCACACGCTGGTGGTGGCGGGCAAGAAGACCGTGTTGCACCTGATCCCGTCCGGCATTCTGCGGGACAACGTCACCTGCTATATCGGCAACGGCGTGGTGCTGTCGCCGACGGCACTATTGGAAGAAATGGACATGCTGCTGGCCGCCGGCGTGGACGTTTCGACCCGCCTCAAGCTCAGCGAAGCCTGCCCGCTCATCATGCCGCACCACATTGCGCTCGATCAGGCACGCGAGATCGCCAAGGGCGCCGGCAAGATCGGCACCACCGGGCGCGGCATCGGCCCCACGTACGAAGACAAGGTCGCGCGCCGCGCCCTGCGCCTGCAGGACCTGTTCCACCGCGAGCGCTTTGCCGCCAAGCTGGGCGAAGTCCTCGATCACCACAACTTCATGCTGAAGAATTATTACAAGGCGGAAGTGGTCGATTTCAACCAGACGCTCGACAGCATGATGGCCATGGCCGAACGCCTGAAGCCGATGGTCGCCGATGTGCCGCGCAGCCTCTACGAAGCCAACAAGGCGGGCGGCAACCTGCTGTTCGAAGGCGCACAGGGCACGCTGCTCGATATCGACCATGGTACCTATCCGTTTGTGACCTCGTCCAACTGCACCGCCGGCGGCGCGGCTACCGGCGCCGGCGTCGGTCCCAATTCGCTGCACTACGTGCTGGGCATCACCAAGGCCTATACCACGCGTGTCGGCTCCGGCCCGTTCCCGACCGAACTGTTTGACGATATCGGTCAGTATCTCGGGGAAAAGGGACATGAAGTCGGCGCCACCACCGGACGGGCCCGTCGCTGCGGCTGGTTCGATGCGGCCGCGCTCAAGCGCTCGATCCAGATCAACGGCGTGTCGGGCCTGTGCGTGACCAAACTGGACGTGCTGGACGGGCTGGAAACCGTGCGCGTGTGCGTCGGCTACAAGATCGACGGCGAAGTGTGCGACATCCTGCCGGTGGGCGCGGAGTCGATTGCCCAGGTTGAGCCGATCTACGAAGATCTGCCGGGCTGGACCGATACCACGGTCGGCGTGCAGGATTTCGACAAGCTGCCGCAGAAGGCGCAGACCTACCTGAAGCGGATGGAGGCCTTGTGCGAGGTGCCGGTGGATGTGGTGTCGACCGGACCGGACCGGGTGGAGACGATTGTGCGCCGCCACCCTTATGAGGTGTAATGCCTGTCATTAAGGCTATAAAAGTAAAAAGCCGACACGAGGTCGGCTTTTTACTTACAACTGGTGCCCAGAAGAGGACTCGAACCTCCACACCTTGCGGCACACGGACCTGAACCGTGCGCGTCTACCAATTCCGCCATCTGGGCAATAAGGCGCGCATTCTAGAGAGCAGAGAACAAATTGTCAACGAAGATGCCTACAAAAAAATCCCGCAGCCGCAGCAGCAAGCATCAAACTCCTGCAATCCGCCTGGCCGATCCGTTCTATGACCGCGAGGTAGAACGTTACGAATCGCCGCTGCCCAGCCGGGAATACATCCTGCAATTGATCACCGATGCGGGCTGTCCGGTCGATGCGGATGCCTTCGCCGAGCAGCTGCATATTACCGAGGACGAACGCGAGCTGTTTCAGCGCCGCCTCGGTGCCATGCAGCGCGACGGCCAGCTCATGCTCAACCGCAAGCGCCAGCTGTGTCTGCCGGACAAGCTCGATCTGGTCAAGGGCCGGGTCGAAGGCCACCCGGACGGCTTCGGCTTTGTCACGCCGGACGAAGGCGGCGGCGACCTGTTTCTGTCAGCCAAGGAAATGCATCGCGTGCTGCACGGCGACAGGGTGCTGGTGCGTGTGTCGGGATTCGACAAGCGCGGCCGCCGCGAAGGCAAGATTGTCGAGGTGCTGGAACACGTCAACAAATTCATCGTCGGCCGCTATTACCTTGAAGGCGGTGTCGGCTTCCTGATCGCCGAAAACCGCCGCATCAACCAGGACATCCTGGTTCCGGCCGAAAATGCAGGCAAAGCGCAGTCCGGTCAGGTTGTCACGGTGGAAATCATCACCCAGCCTGGCGCGCATAATGAAGCCGTCGGCCGCGTATCCGAGATACTGGGCAGCTATACCGGCCCCGGCATGGAAATCGAGATTGCGCTGCGCAAGCACGATCTGCCGTATGTGTTTCCTGACGCTGTGGAAAAGCAGGCCGCCGGCCTGCCCAAAAAAGTCCTGAAAAAGGATATGGCGGACCGTGAGGACATCCGCCATCTGCCCCTGGTCACCATCGACGGTGAAACCGCACGTGACTTCGACGACGCGGTGTACTGCGAACCGCTCGGCCGCAGTGGGTTCCGGCTCATCGTGGCGATTGCCGACGTCAGCCATTATGTGCGGCCAGGCGATGCGCTCGACACCGAAGCCTACACGCGCGGCACTTCGGTCTACTTCCCGCGCCGCGTCATCCCCATGCTGCCCGAGGCATTGTCCAACGGACTGTGCTCGCTCAACCCGGAAGTCGACCGGCTCTCGATGGTGTGCGACATGCGCATCACCAGCACGGGCAGCATCAAGGAATACCGATTCTATCCGGCAGTGATTTATTCGCATGCCCGCCTGACATACAACCAGGTGTGGGACTGGCTCTCGGGTGCGGCCAAGCCGGACAAGAAGCAGGCTGCGCTGATGCCGCATCTGGAAGCGCTGGACAAGCTGTTCCGCGTGCTGCTGAAAGCGCGCGCCAAGCGCGGCGCGATTGATTTCGGCTCGACCGAAACGCAGATGATGTTCGACGAGCAGGGCAAGATCGAGGCCATCGTGCCGGTGATCCGCAACGATGCCCACCGCATCATCGAGGAATGCATGCTGTCGGCCAACGTCTGCGCGTCGGACTTCCTGCTGGAGAACAAGCAGCCCGCACTGTACCGCGTGCATGAAGGCCCCACCCCGGAAAAGCTCGCCTTGCTGCGCGGCTTCATGGCCGAATTCGGGCTCGACCTCGGCGGCGGCGACAAGCCGCACGCCAAGGACTTCGGCGAGCTGCTGGAAAAAATCAAGCCGCGCCCCGATGCCGGGCTGCTGCAAACCGTGATGCTGCGTTCGCTCAAGCAGGCGGTCTATACGCCGGATAACAAGGGCCACTTCGGCCTGGCATACGAGGGCTACACTCACTTCACCTCGCCGATCCGGCGCTATCCCGATCTGCTGGTGCATCGCGGCATCAAGGCCGTGCTGCAGGGCGAGAAGCTCCCCGCCAAGGGGCTGCCCGAAATCGGTGTTCATTGCTCGATGACCGAGCGCCGCGCTGACGACGCCACGCGCGATGTCGACGCCTGGCTGAAAACCTATTTCATGCGCGATCACATCGGCAACGAATACAACGGCACCGTCAGCGCCGTCACCAGTTTCGGCATCTTTGTCTCCCTCGATGAGATCTTCACCGAAGGCCTGGTGCACGTGTCCGAACTGGGTCAGGACTATTTCCACTACGATCAGGGCAAGCACTGGATGCTCGGCGAGCGCACCGGCAAGCGTTATCGCCTGGGCGACCGGGTGCGCATCAAGGTCATGCGCGCCGACATCGAAACCAGCAAGATCGATTTCAGCCTGGTCGAACAGGACACCTCTGCCCAGGACATGCAGCGCGCATTCGAGAAAAAGGCGCCCGAGCAGAAATCCGACAAAGCTAAAACGCCGAAATCCAAGGCCGCCAAGCCCCGGTCATCGAAACCCAAAACAGGCAGCAAGAAGCAATGAGCGAGAAGTCTGCCGATAAATACGGCATGGAAAAACACGGCGCAGAAAAACTCATCTATGGGTTTCATGCCGTGCTGGCACGACTGCGGCAGGACCCGTCCGGCGTGCTGGAAATCTATCTCGACCTCACCCGCCGCGACGCGCGCGCGCGCGATCTGGTCAAACAGGCCAAGGACAACAAGGTTGGACTCGCGCAGGTCGAGGCCGACCGGCTGAATCGGCTGGTCGGCAAGAATGCCAATCACCAGGGCGTCGTCGCCCGCGTCAAGCCGGTTGCGCTGACCCATTCGCTCGACGAAGTGCTGGAGAACATCAAGGGCCCGCCGCTGCTGCTCATCCTCGACGGCATCACCGATCCGCACAACCTCGGCGCCATCATGCGCTCGGCCGATGCCTTCGGCGTGCATGCCGTCATTGCGCCGAAGGACAACGCCGTCGGCATCAACGCCACCGTGGAAAAGGTCGCTTCCGGCGCGGCTGATACCGTGCCCTACATCATGGTCACCAATCTGTCGCGCACCATCGAAGAACTCAAGGAACACAACATCTGGGTCATCGCCACCGACATGGACGGCGAACAGCCCCTGTCGAAAATCGACGCCAAGACCGGCATCGCCTGGGTGCTCGGCGCCGAGGGCGCGGGCATCCGCCGGCTGGTCAAGCAGAACTGCGATCAGGTCGCGCGCATCCCGATTGGCGGTACGGTGGAGAGCCTTAATGTGTCGGTGTCGGCGGCGCTGTGTCTGTATGAGACGGTGCGGCAGCGCGCGGGTGTGAGCCTGACAAAGTGATCGTTTCGCACTAAACTGCACCAATAGTATGCGTTCAGCATGCTTTTGATGTGGATTGAGGGCTTACACCATGGCAACCGTGCGCAAAACCATCACCTTGACCGACAAGCAGGACAGCTGGATCAAGGCACAGATTGACGCTGGGCATTACACCAACGACAGCGAATATATTCGTGACCTCATCCGGCGTGAACAGGAGCGCAGCGCCGAAGTCGAGGCACTGCGCGCGGCGCTGATTGAAGGTGAGGCCAGCGGCGAGGCGAAACCATTTGATGCGGGCGCGTTCAAGCAGAAAATGCTCGTCTCGCATGGCTGAATACCGCCTTACCCCTGCCGCCGAGCGCGATCTTGAAAACATCTGGATTCACACTCGCCAG
The DNA here is from genome assembly GCA_019911765.1 of Thiobacillus sp. Lineage (GTDB taxonomy): Bacteria > Pseudomonadota > Gammaproteobacteria > Burkholderiales > Thiobacillaceae > Thiobacillus. The sequence continues at coordinate 1,162 of JAIOJU010000185.1, read as the reverse complement.
CAATGGGGGATGGGTCAGGCCAATCGCTACATCGACAACTTGATTGCGGTCTTTGCCGACCTGGCGCAATCACCCAGGACAGCGCCCGCCTGCGATCACATTCGGCCTGGCTATCGTCGCCGCAGCGTTGAGCGACACATGATTTACTTTCGCCTCACAGCTTACGGCATCGCAATCGTTCGTATCCTGCATGACCGCATGGATGCGCCGCGCCATTTTTAGCCTACCTGTATAGAGTAATGATGCAGGGGTGATGCGAATGATCAGCCCGCGTAGATTGGGCAGAATGAAATGAAGCCCAATGCGTCTACAGGCGGACAACCGCCAAAGATGTTGGGCTATGCAGCCCAACCTACATGAGTTGAATCGGCCCAGTCATCACTACCCTGGCTTTGACTTTCCTCCCTCACAGCCCCGCCGAAAATCGAATCTGGCGGACGGGTCAGCGGCGAAGGTGTTTCAGCCCCACCCACAAAAAACCAAATCAAGAACACAAGGCGGAGTGAGTTCTTCGCCGTCCGTCCGCCAGGTTCGATTTCCGGGAATTCGGGGATGTCGGGCTCGCCTTTTCTTTGGTCATTTTCTTTTGGCGAGACAAAAGAAAGTGACTAGCTGCCGAGCTACCCCCGGCCCACAGAGCAGTCCTGCAAAGCCCCCATCTATAACGACCAGCCCCCTTCGCCAAGCTCAGGACAGGCTTCGACAAGTTCAGGGCGGACGGTGCATGAGGCAGGGACACACGATCCCTCACCGCACGACAAAAATGATCTATGTTGAGTAACTTGCTTGATCCATTACCGGGAATAACCAGGGATCAGGCCGTTGCCCCGTGGGCAATTTACTCAAGGAGATGGATGATGCGTACACGATTGATGATTGCAGCGATGATGGCGGCGGCATTGGCCGCACCGCATGCCTTGGCGCAAATGCCGGCCAAGGGGGATAAACCGGCAATGCCGATGGCCAGTGACGCCGATATGGACAAGTACTACGCGGCGATGCAGGAACGGCATAAAAAAATGCAGGAGCAGATGGCGCGTCTGGGCAAGGCGAAAGATCCCAAAGAGCGCCAGAAAATCCTGGAAGAGCACTGGAAGACCATGCATGAAGGTATGGATACGATGATGGGTCGTGGCGGCATGGGGCACGGCATGATGATGGG
>JAIOJU010000184.1 GCA_019911765.1 Thiobacillus sp. | reverse complement strand
TGATATTGCTGGCCAAGGCGCAGAACGATCCCGAGGTGCTGTATCGCCTGGGGCCTGCCATCAAAACACTGCGTGTCGAACTGAAAGCGGCCTGAGCGCCTGACGCCAGCAGCGCGCTTTTTTTTCGGCTCCGGCTTGACTGACCGGTCTAGCGGTTGGTGTAAGGATGTTGTTTCACCCGGCAGGATTTGCCGGTTATTTTGGCCGAACGGTCGTCACTTTGAGAAGGAGTCAACGTCATGAATACACAAGCAACGCAATCCCTGGACGCACGCGGCCTCAATTGCCCGCTGCCGATTCTTCGCACCAAGAAGGCCTTGACGGCCATGGGCTCGGGCGAAACGCTCGCGATTCTTTCGACCGATCCTGGTTCGGTGAAGGATATGCAGGCCTTCTGCAAACAAACCGGCCACGAGTTGATCGCCACCAACTCAAACCAGGGCGAGTTTGAATTCTTTATCCGCAAATCCTGAGGAGACGATGATGGGTGCCGCAGACAAAATCATGACGCAAGGGCTGGATCAAACCCAATTCGATCAGTGGTTTGACCAGCGTTTTGAAACCAAAATGGCCCAGCGCGAGGAAGCCCACGTGTCCTCGCTGGCCATCATCGCCACCAAGGGCACGCTGGACTGGGCCTACCCCCCGTTCATCCTGGCCTCGACTGCTTCAGCACTGGGCTGGGAGGTGTCGGTGTTCTTCACCTTCTATGGCCTTGAACTGCTGAAGAAGGATCTGAAACTCGAAATCAGTCCGCTGGGCAATCCGGGCATGCCGATGAAAATGCCCTACGGCCCGCAGTGGCTCAAGGACATCAACTGGAAAGTCCCCAATATCGTGATGGCGGGCGTGCCCGGATTCGAGAAAGTGGCGACCGGATTGATGCAGCAAACCGTCAAGAACAATGGTGTCGCGAGCATCGAGGAACTGCGCAGCGCGTGCATCGAGGCCGATGTCAAACTGGTGGCCTGCCAGATGACGGTGGAGCTGTTCGGCTATTCGCCCGACGATTTCATCCCCGAAATCCAGGACTGGATTGGCGCAGCGTCTTTCCTGCCGGTGGCGCAGAAATCGGACGTTTGTCTGTTTATCTGACCACCTGCCCGGATCGCGCGGATGCATCCGCGCGATCCGGGCAGCACACTATCGTTCCGCTTTTTTCTCGCGCGCTGCGATTTTCGACGGACGCAGCAACTGCTCCGACCGCATCACATAAAGGATGTAGACCCGCTCGCCGTCGTAACGGTAGAACACCCGGCACGGCGGCTCGACAACCTGCCGGTAGCGCGAACGTTTTAACTCCGGCGGACGACTGCCGCTTTCGGGATAGGCCTGCAGATGCCCGACATGTTCGAACACCCGCTTGACCAGCGCTGACGCCGCATCGGGTTTGTCGAGCGCAATATAATCGGCAATGGCGTCCAGATCGGCGAGCGCCGGCTCAGTCCAGATTATTTCAGCCATCGGGCCATGCGGGTCCGGGCCTCCGCGTGCGACACCACCCTGCCCTCGGCAACCGCCATTTCGCCACGTGCGATTCCCTCCAGCACCGCCATGCGCTGCTGGAGCAATTCGAAGGTTTCGACGTCCACCAGATAGGCGCTCGGCAGCCCGTGCTGGGTGATGAGAATGGGCTGCTTGTCCCGCTCGATGTCCGCGAGAAGTTCAGTCGCCTGGCGTTTGAGGGTGGTGACGAGTTCGGTGCGCATGAGTGGCACTATAGTGACACTTTCAGTGTGGGGCAAGCGTGCGAAACGGACCCCGTTACTCTCGCTGCCCAAATCGGCGTACACGTCTGGCGAGGCACTGTAGCTGTTTGATTTGTCAGCACTCTACCACTGCCGCACCCCTCACCCGAACACCACCCCCGCCACATCCTGATACCGCTTCGCAAAATGCACCGTCATCCCGGCACGGATATGGTCGGGCAGCTTGTCGAAATCACGCCGGTTGGCCTCGGGCAGGATGAGTTCGCTGATGCCGACACGGCGCGCAGCGATGACTTTTTCACGGATGCCGCCCACAGGCAGAACCTGTCCGGTCAGCGTAAGTTCACCGGTCATGGCCAGCGGTCGCTTGATCCTGGCGTTCTTCGCCAGCGAGAGCAGCGCAGTGGCCATGGTGACGCCCGCGCTGGGGCCATCCTTGGGCGTGGCGCCTTCGAGCACGTGCAGATGGACAAAGCTGGTGTCGAAAAAGGTGCTTTCCGCGCCATAGGTCTTGAGGTGCGAAGCAACATAACTGTAGGCGATTTCGGCCGACTCCTTCATCACCTCGCCGAGCTTGCCGGTGAGCTTGAACCCCCGGTTCAGGGTGTGAATACGCGAGGCTTCGATCGGCAACGTTGCGCCCCCCATTGCAGTCCAGGCCAGACCCGTCACCACCCCGACGCCGCTCAACGGCTTTTCACGGCTGAACACCGGCTTGTCGAGGTAGGCTTCGACTTCCCTGACACCGACCTTGATCGGTGTGGACGCTCCAGCGAGAATCTTGACCACGGCTTTTCGCGCCACCCGCTTCAGCTGTTTTTCCAGATTGCGCACGCCGGCTTCGCGCGCATAGCCCTCGATCACATGGCGTAAAGCGCTTTCGGTGATGGTGAGCTGGTTCTTTTTCAGCCCGGATTTGTCCAGTACGCGCGGCCATAGATGGTGCCTGGCAATCGCCACCTTCTCTTCGGTGATGTAGCCCGACAGGCGGATCACTTCCATGCGGTCGAGCAGCGCCGACGGAATGGAAAAGTCGTTTGCGGTGCAGATGAACAAGGCTTTCGACAGATCAAAGCGCACGTCGAGATAATGATCGAGAAAATCGGCGTTCTGCTCGGGATCGAGCACTTCCAGCAATGCCGACGCCGGATCGCCCTGGAAACTGGCGCCGATCTTGTCGATTTCGTCGAGCATGATGACCGGATTGGCCGACTCCACTTCTTTCAGGGCCTGCACGAACTTGCCCGGCATCGCGCCGATGTAGGTACGGCGGTGGCCCTTGATCTCGGCTTCGTCGCGCATGCCGCCGACGGAAAAGCGGTAAAACTTGCGACCGAGCGCCTCGGCAACGGATTTGCCGATAGAGGTCTTGCCGACGCCGGGCGGCCCGATCAACAGCAGGATCGATCCCGCCATTTCGCCGCGCATGGCGCCCACCGCAAGGAATTCGATGATGCGGTCCTTCACGTCTTCCAGGCCATCGTGGTCGCGGTCGAGAATGGTACGGGCGTATTCGAGGTCGATCTTGTCCTGCGTGTACACACCCCAGGGCAGCACCGTCAACCAGTCCAGGTAATTGCGCGTGACCGTGTATTCGGGTGATCCGGTTTCCAGCAGCGAGAGCTTGTGCATTTCTTCATCAATGCGTTTCTTTGCCTGCGCAGGCAGGACCAGCCTGGCGATACGTTCGCTGAAACTGTCGAGTTCGGCGGTCTTGTCGTCCTTGGCCAGACCCAGTTCCTTCTGGATGGCCTTGAGTTGCTGGCGCAGGAAAAACTCGCGCTGCTGCTCGCTCATCTTCTCGTCGACTTTTTCGCGGATATCCGACTGCAAGCGCGCGACATCGAGCTCTTTTTTGAGCAGCACCAGCACTTTTTCCATACGCTTCTTCAGCGCGAAGGCTTCCAGCACCTCCTGCAAGGCCTGCTTGGACGCGGTGGTCAGACTGGCGGCAAAGTCGGTGAGCTGCGAAGGCTCGTTCGGGCCGAAGCGATTGAGGAAGAACTTGAGTTCTTCCGAATACAGCGGATTGAGCGGCAGCAACTCCTTGATGGTGTTGATGATGGCGATCGAATAGGCCCGGATTTCCTCGGAATCCGGCTTGCCCGTCTCGCCCGGGTATTCCACCCGGACCTTGTAGGGGGCCGTCTCGGACAGCCACTCAACAATACGGAAGCGGCGCACGCCTTCGGCGATGAACTGCATCTTGCCGTCGGCGCGCACCGGATGATGGATCCGCACCGTGGTGCCGACAGAGCGAAAGTCCGCGCGCTTCACGTCATCAGTGTTGTCGGGCTTGACCACCACCAGGCCCACCATGTGGTGTTCGGTCTCGCCGATGGCTTCCACCGTCGTCAGCCACGGCGCTTCGTTCATCAGCAATGGCAGGGTTTGCGCCGGGAAAAAAGGCTTTTCGGTCAGCGGCAGCAGATACAGTTCATCTGGCGATACCGGCGCGACGGGCAACGGGTGGCCTTCGGATAGAACTTCACCTTCCAGTGCGGGGTCATTGGGCATGATCTGGTCTTCTCAATCCGGTCAACACGAATAATCCGGATGCTTCACACCACACCCGAACAGGAAGTATCGGGCTTATCCGTTCATTTTCAAGTTTTGTCCTGACTCGGAGTCACCGGAATTTCCTCGATCACGTCCGGCATGGAGGACAGAATCATCAGCTCGACCCGGCGGTTGCGCGCCCGCCCTTCCGCCGTGGCATTCGAGACCAGCGGCTGGCTGGCCTCGCGACCAATGGCAAACAGCCTCGATGGCGCAATCCCGTTTTCGGCCAGCAGGCGCACCACGCTGGAAGCACGCACCGCAGACAACTCCCAGTTGGAAGGGAACGTTGAGTTGCTGATCGGGATATTGTCGGTGTGGCCGGTGATTTCCAGATTGAAGGGTTCCTTGCGCAATTGTTCCGCCACGGCCCGCAGCACTGCCAACGATTGTGGTTCCAGCTCGGACCGCCCAGCGGCAAACAGCACGTTTGCATTGATTTCGATGCTGACGCCACGACGGCTTTGCGTCACCCTGACCTTGCCTTCCTTCACCAGCGGCCCCATCGCGGCAAGCAGATTGCTCGCCACCTCGGTCATATGCTCCTGTTCCTCGATGGCCTGCTGCTGCTTCAGAGTGCGCTGCTTGACTTCCGGCGGCAGGGTGGCCGTGGGCAGTTGCGGCACCGGGATATCGCTCGCCTCTCCAGGCTTGCCAAACGCATTGCCCAGCGAACTGGCCAGAATCCGGTATTTGTTTTCGCTGACTGCCGAGATGGCATACATCACCACGAAGAAAGCAAACAGCAGCGTGATGAAATCAGCATAGGAAATCAGCCAGCGGTCATGATTCTCGTGGTCGTAGGCGATACGCCGGCGTCTGCGCATCAGAGGTATCCCTTGAGTCGTGCCTCGATGATGCGCGGGTTGTCGCCCTGCGCAATGCCCACCAGGCCGTCACAGATGATTTCGCGTTCGCGCACGCGGCGGGCGATGGAAAACTTGATCTTGTTGGCAATCGGCAGAAATACCAGGTTGGCCAGGCCGACGCCGTAGATGGTGGCGACAAACGCCACGGCGATGCCGGGTCCCAGCTTGCCGGGCTCGGTCAGGTTTTCCATGACGTGAATCAGGCCGATCACCGCGCCCAGGATGCCCAGCGTAGGCGAATAGCCTCCCGCCGATTCCCACACGCGCGCAGCCTGCCGTTCGGCTGTTTCGAAATTGATGATCTGCACGTCGAGCGTATCGCGCAGCTTGTCCGCATCAGCCCCATCGATCAGCAGTTGCAGCCCCGTTTTCTGAAACGGGTCGCGCGTGATGTTGAGGTGTTTTTCCAGCGCCAGCACCCCATCCTGGCGCGCAGCATGCGACCACTGCACCACACGCCGGATCAGCGTATTGCCTTCCGGTTCAGGTGGGTGGAAGGCCCATCTGGCCATGCGTATGCCCTGCATGAAAACCGGCAGCGGATAATGCAGCAGCACCGCCGCCAGCGTGCCCAGCACCACGATGATGAAAGCAGTCGGCTGCAGGAACAGGGCAATGTGCCCACCCTCCAGCGCCTGGCCGCCCAGAATGGCCGCCCCTGCCAGCGTCAGGCCGATCAGACTGCCGCGATCCATGCGTCCTCCTTGAGCTTGGTGCGCAAACGCGCAATTGCCTGGCCGTGCAACTGGCAGATGCGGGATTCGCTGACGCCAAACACTTCACTGATTTCGCGCAGGTTGAGTTCCTGCTCGTAATACAGCGACATCAGCAGTTGCTCGCGCTCAGGCAGGTTTTCGATCCCGGCAATGATGCAGGCGCGCAGATTGGCGTCGAGCAGCTGCGGCAGCGGCATGCTCGCCTCGTCCGCCGACTGCTTGTCGAGGAAGGAATCATCCTCTTCCGTGTCGCCAAAATCCTCGAAATACAGCAACTGATGGCCGCGCGCATCGCCGAGCATGCCCTGATACTCATCCAGCGGGACTTTCATGTATTCGGCTATTTCGGTTTCGCTCGGTTGTCGCCCCAGCCGGTGTTGCAGGCTGCCGATGGCCTGTTCGATCTTGCGCATCGACTGCCGTGCGCTGCGCGGCATCCAGTCGGTCTGGCGCAGTTCGTCGATCATCGGGCCCCGGATGCGCTGGATGGCATAGGCCTCGAAC
>JAIOJU010000183.1 GCA_019911765.1 Thiobacillus sp. | reverse complement strand
GTCATTACCCATGACCACATGGCCGCGATGAAGGACCAGGCCATCGTCTGCAACATCGGCCACTTCGATAACGAAATCGACGTCGCGAGCATCGAAAAATACGAGTGGGAAGAAATCAAGCCGCAGGTCGACCATGTGATCTTCCCCGACGGCAAGCGCATCATCCTGCTGGCGCAAGGCCGTCTGGTGAACCTCGGCTGCGGCACCGGCCATCCGTCGTATGTGATGTCGTCGTCGTTCGCCAACCAGACCATTGCCCAGATGGAACTGTGGCAGGAGCGTGATTCCGGAAAATACCCGGTCGACGTCTACACCCTGCCCAAGCATCTGGACGAGAAGGTTGCGCGCCTGCAGCTGAAAAAGCTCAATGCGCAGCTGTCCGAGTTGACCGAAGAGCAGGCAGCTTACATCGGCGTGGACAAGCAGGGACCCTACAAGGCCGAGCATTACCGCTACTGACCCGCTGCCTCTGAAGGAGGGTGCCATGCGTTTACTGTTGTTGTGGGGGCTGAATGCACTGGCCTTGCTGGCAGTGACCTATCTGCTGCCCTCCATCCGGGTATCGGGTTTCGGTGCGGCACTGCTTGCCGCGCTGGGCCTGGGTTTTCTCAATATGCTGGTGCGGCCGGTGCTGGTGCTCCTCACACTGCCGATCACGGTGCTCACGCTGGGGATTTTCTATCTGGTGCTGAACGGCCTGCTGTTCTGGCTCGCCAGTGCGTTGCTCCCCGGATTCGAGGTGCAGGGTTTTGGCGCGGCGTTTGCCGGCGCGATTCTGTATGGCGTGATCGCCTGGGCGCTGTCCGCGCTCGTTCTCAATAATAAAGGTTGAAGCATGACTGAACGTACATTCAGCTTTGAATTTTTCCCTCCCAAAACGGTGGAGGGTATGGACAAGCTGCGCGCCACGCGCGAACAGCTTGCGCAGCTTCACCCCAAGTTTTTCTCTGTCACCTTTGGTGCCGGTGGTTCCACCCGCGACCGCACGCTCGAAACCGTGCGTGATATCCAGGCGTCCGGCTCCGATGCGGCGCCGCACCTGTCGTGTATTGGTTCGACGGAGGAGAGCATCCGCGAAATACTGGCCGAATACAAAAGCCAGGGCATCCGTCATCTGGTCGCGCTGCGCGGCGATTTGCCGTCGGGCAGCATGGATGCGGGCGAATTCAACTACGCCAACGAACTGGTGGCTTTCATCCGCAAGGAAACCGGTGACTGGTTCGAGATCGAAGTCGCGGCGTATCCTGAAGTTCATCCGCAGGCACGTTCCTACGCGGTCGATCTGGCCAATTTCAAGCGCAAGGTCGACGCCGGTGCGAACGCTGCAATCACGCAGTATTTCTTCAATGCCGATGCGTATTTCCGCTTCGTCGACGAGGCGCGTGCGATGGGTGTCACGATCCCCATCGTTCCCGGCATCATGCCGATCGGCAACTACGTACAGCTGGCGCGCTTTTCCGACGCCTGTGGTGCCGAGATTCCGCGCTGGTTGAGGAAGAAGCTGGAAACCTATGGCGACGATATGGCTTCGCTGCGCGCCTTCGGGCTCGACGTGATCACCGACCTGTGCGATCGCCTGCTCGCGGGCGGTGCGCCCGGCCTGCATTTCTACACCATGAATCAGGCGGGACCCACCACCACCATCTGGCAGCGGCTGGGTCTGTAAACAGCTACGGTGTGAGGTGGGCTTTCAAGGTCGGGTGCGATGATCCGATAGACGGGGGCTATTCCTCGCCTTCACGCCGCCGCACGCCGTGGTAAAACCCCGTATCGATCTCATAGTCGAAATAATGGGTTCCGTCCGGGACCCGGAATACGGCGAAACAGCCTTCCTCGATGCCTTTTTTACCTGAGAAGGTATTGCAATAGGCATTGTTCTGCTCATCAATGCGCCAGGTGCCGGCCCCTTCCATTTCGCCGAAGCCTGAGCGATCGGCAGAGCCATCGGGATTGAAGGTTTTTTCACGTTTTCCCCTGGTTCCCTTCAGCTTCCATTTTCCGGGCAAGGATTCCTTGAGCTCAGCCGCGTTCATTCGCACAAGTCCCTGGGCTTCAGCATCCTTCAGCCTAGGGGGCGCCTTCGGGAACGCTTCTGCTTGAGCAATCGCTGTCGAAGCCAGAAACATGGCAAGCAGTGCGGCTGATCGGAACGCTAACATTTCATCTCCCCCTGTCTAAATGAATGAACATCACCTTCTTGCCGCCTTAAAGATAGTAAAAATAAACAGCGTGTGGCAGAGATTTTGACCTGTTGGGACAATGTTTCCTGCGGGGTCTGCTGCGACGGGTCCGATTGCGGACCGGGCCGCAGGGTGAAAGGCCGGGCATGTAGAATCAGCACCATCATTTGCCACCAAGCCCGATCATGAACGCCCTGTGGATACTGGCCCTGCTCATCCTGATTTCAGGTGTGTTTTCGCTCGCCGAAATGGCTCTGGCCTCGTCGCGCCGGGCACGTCTTACCCAACTCGCCGAAGCGGGCGACAACGGCGCGGCTTCGGCGCTGGCCATCAAGGAACATCCCAGCAGGCTGCTGGCCGCCAGCCAGACGGGCATTACCGCGGCGGCGCTGTTGATGGGGATTTATGGCGAGTCGGCGCTGTCGGCTTCGATCGAGTCGGTCATCGGGTCCAGCGTACCCGCCCTTGCTGATTGGCAGGCATCCATCGCATTTGGCATCACCATCGTCATTGTCACAGCCGTTTCGATCATTCTTGGTGAAATCGTGCCGAAGCGGATTGCGCTCGCAAATCCGGAAAAGGTCGCAGCGTTTTGCGCGCCGTCGATGTCGCTGTTCATCCGCGTGCTGTCCCCGGCGATTCGCTTCCTGTCCTTTGTGTCGGACAGGATACTGGCCCTGTTGCCGATCCGGGCCGCGCCCACGGTGACCAGCATGGAAGACATCCTGGCGTATGTGGACGAAGGTGAACGGGCAGGCTCCATTGCGCCGGAGGAAAGCCAGTTGTTCGGCAACGTCATGCGGCTGGAAGACTGGCGCCTCGCAACCATCATGACACCCGCCTCGGATGTTGCCTGGCTTGATCTGTTGTCGCCCCGCGAACACAACCTGCGTCTGCTGCAGGAAGCACCACATTCCCAGCTGCCCATCTGCAAAGGCGACTTGCAGCAGGTGATCGGCATTGCCGAAAGCCACGACATCCTCAAAGCTGTCATGGTGGGCGAGATCGATTTTGCCGAGCTGCCGCTGGCGCCGCCTTTGTATGTGCCTTCCAGCCTCAACCTCATTGATCTGCTGCGTACCTTTCGCCAGCAGCGTGCCACCTTTGCGCTGGTGGTGAGCGAGTTTGGCCTCACCGAAGGCATCGTCACCCTCGACGACCTCATGTATTCGCTGGTGGGCGAAATGGCCCCGGGTATCGATGACTCCGAGGACTCTCTGGCAGTGCGCCGTCCCGATGGCTCCTGGCTGCTGGATGGGCTGCTGCCGATCGACGAGATGAAGGACAAGCTGGACATTCGTCGTGTGCCGCAGGAGTCGCTGGGCAACTACCATACCGTGGGCGGTTTCGTGCTGGCCTCATTGGGCCATATTCCGCGCAAGGCTGAATGTTTTACCTGGTTGGAGTGGGAGTTCGAGGTGGTGGATGTCGACCGTAACCGGGTGGATCAGGTGCTGGCCAGCCGGGTGACGAAGACAGAGGCTGGGAATGAGGTTAGCTCAAGCTGACCCCATTTTTCAGAGTTTCATGTCATCAACGATGTGCTGCTGGGGGATGCGATGAACGACGGGAAACACGAAGGTGAAAGAAGGGTGGCGTAATGGGCCTCGTCATTTTTTTAGCGATGGGGCTGTACCTGCTGATATCGCTCGGTGTGGTGGCAGGGGCGATTGTCTATGCGAAAAAACATGGCAAGAGCGCAAAGAAGTGGGGCTGGGGCGTCGCACTGGTGATGTACCTGATTCCCTTCTGGGACTGGCTGCCGACGGTGGCGACGCATCAGTACTACTGCGCCAAGGATTCAGGGTTCTGGGTCTATAAGACGGTGGATCAATGGAAGGCTGAGAATCCGGGGGTGATGGAGACGCTGGTTTACAAAAAGGATATGCCATATCGCCAGACCAGATATGGCAACGAAACTGTGTTGAATCAGCGGTTCCTGTTCGTATACAAACACGAGGGGCCGTTGCCACTTAATCGATGGCGAACTGAAACGGAGATACGTGATAGAAAAAATGGCGAAGTTATTGCACGTGAAATAGCTTTCTCCACATCGCAAGAACGGCGCCAGGCTGGTTGGTCAGGTTGGAAATTTTGGTTAGATAGTGAGCACTGCAGTATCGAGAATCATAGAGACCAGGGATCTTTGAACCAAATCACGACACAAGTTGAAGGAGCAAAGAAATGAGTTCGATTGTCGACCTGTTTGAAATGTAACCATAGGGGGTCAGCTTCGTGCCGTAGGTGAACAAAAAAAGCCCGCATCAAACGGGCTCTTTTTCGTCCATGAATCGGACCCGATTCAAATCAGAATCAAGGCAAACACGCCTTCAGTGCCTTCAGGCAGTAGTCGACGTTTTCCTGCTTGGCCGAGTAACCCATCAGGCCGATGCGCCAGATCTTGCCCGACATGTCGCCGAGTCCTGCGCCGATTTCGAGGTTGAATTCGTTCAGCAAGCGGGTGCGGATCGCGGCTTCGTCGACGCCTTCCGGCACGTAGATCGAGTTGAGCTGCGGCAGGCGGGCGGAGGCTTCCACCACGTATTTCAAACCCATGCTTTCGAGGCCGGCTTTCAGTTTTTCGTGCATGGTGCGATGGCGCGCCCAGGCGTTTTCCAGACCCTCTTCTTCCAGAATCACCAGCGCTTCGTGCAGGCCGTACATCGGGTTGACCGGTGCGGTGTGGTGATAGGTGCGCTTGCCGGCCGACTGCCAGTAGCCGAGCACCAGATTCAGATCGAGGAACCAGCTCTGAACTGTGGTGGTGCGGGCCTTGATGCGATTAATGGCGCGCTCGGAGAACGACACGGGCGACAGGCCGGGCGTGCACGACAGACATTTCTGGCTGCCAGAATACACGGCGTCGATGCCCCACTTGTCCATGTAGAGCGGGGTGCCACCAAGGCTGGTGACGCAGTCCATGATGGTGAGCGCGTCGAACTCTTGCGCGATCTTGCCGAGGGTTTCAGCATCCGACTGCGCGCCGGTCGAGGTTTCGGCGTGCACGAAGGCCAGCACCTTGGCATCGGGGTTGGCCTTGAATGCATCGCGTACCTTTTGCGGATCGACTGGTGTGCCCCAGGCATCGTCGACCACCACCGGCACGCCGCCGGTGCGCTTGACGTTTTCCAGCATGCGCCCGCCGAACACACCGTTGCGGCACACGATGACCTTGTCGCCCGGTTCGACCAGGTTGACGAAGCACATCTCCATGCCGGCCGAACCGGGCGCGGAGACCGGGAAGGTCAGCGCGTTCCCGGTCTGGAAGGCCATCCGCAGCATCGATTTGATCTGCTCCATCAGGTCGACGAAAGCAGGATCGAGATGGCCGATGGTCGGACGCGCCATGGCGTCGAGGATGCGCTGTGGCACGTCGGAGGGCCCGGGGCCCATGAGGATGCGCTTGGGGGGGATGAAAGACGCCGTCATAACCTTGGTTCCTGTGTGGAAAAATCAATAAAAACAAAGGCTTGATTTTACGCACAAAAGCCGTGGCCTGAAACGTTAATGGTGCATTCCGTCATGTAACGGGCATTCAATAAAGTGATTGGCGACGGATGCACAGATGTCTAGGGTGGGATTTGATCAATGCAGAGAAGGGCGGGCATGATGAACACAGGTTATTGGTCTGTCCCGATTCTTGCAGGACTATGTTTCTCGGGTGGGGCGGTTGGCTTGTTGCCAGTTGCGTCTGCTTCTGCCGCGATGAAGCTTTCTGAAGCGGATCGTGTCGCGGTCTTCAAGGCAGCGGGTGCGACCCAGCGCAAGGGCAGGTGGATTATTTGTGCACCCCCCGCTGATGCGGGCGCGCCCGAATCGGGAGAGGCGGTGATCGATAGGGTGCGCGACCTGAATGGCGATGGCCGGCCCGAGGCCGTGGTGACCGACGGCGGCACGTATTGTTATGGCTTCACTGGAATAGCGTTTCAGTTGCTTAGCAAGCAGGCCAATGGCAGTTGGCGGGTTATGAGCAGCAACAATGGCATCCCCGAATTCCTCAAAACCAAGGGCAAGGATGGCTGGCCGGATATTTCGGTCGGCGGGCCGGGATTCTGTTTTCCCGTGCAGCGCTGGAATGGCAAGGCCTACACCCTGAATCGCCACGAATACGAAGGCAAGCGCTGCAAACCGCAGCGCTGACCCTTGAAGCAATCAGGCGGGCTTGCCCTTTTTATGCGGGTGGCTCGCCCATCAGCGGGCGCATCGCGGTGAGCATGCTGCTGAAGATGCGTGGATGCATTTTTTCCTGCTCGGCCAGCATCTGCTTCATGGCATAGCGCTGCTGCGGCTTGGAAAAGCAGGCGGGGCAGTTCTCGAAAATGACCGGCAGGCCGGCATCCTGTGCAAACGCGCGGGTCTGGCGCTCGCGTGCATAGACAAACGGCCGGATGATGCGCAGGTCGCCCACGTCGTTGAGGTAATGCGGCGACATGGTGCGCAACTTGCCGCCAAACAGCATCGACATCATCAAGGTCTCGGCCAGGTCGTCCAGATGCTGCGCCAGCGCAACGACATTGCAGCGCTGCTCGCGGGCAACGCGATAGAGAATGCCGCGCCGCATGCGCGAGCAATACGCGCAGTAGGAGTCGGAGTCCCTGGTCAGGGTCTTTTGCGCCTCGGCCAGGATCGGCTGCGATTCGAGAAAATAGGGCACGCCCAGATCAGCCATGTAGGCGGTGAGCGGCGACGGGTCGTACTGGTCCGATTGCGGGTCGACCGTGCACGCCAGCAGGTCGAATTTCACCGGCGCTTTCTGCTGCAGATGATGCAGTGTATGCAGCAGCGACAGTGAATCCTTGCCGCCAGATAAACCAAGCAGGATGCGGTCGCCGTCGCGAATCATGCGGTAGTCGCCGATGGCGCGCCCGGCATCGGTTACCAGTGAGCGCGAAGGTTTGATCCAGCCTGTCGTCATTGTGGTCGTGTTCATAGGGAAAACTGGAGTGCGTGCAGTTGTGCGTAGCGCCCCTGTCTGGCGATCAGGTCGGCATGGCTACCGACCTCGACGATGCGGCCGCCTTCCAGCACGACGATGCGATTCGCTCGTTCGATGGTGGAAAGGCGATGCGCGATGACCAGCGTGGTGCGGTTCTGCATCAGCGTGTCGAGCGCGGCCTGCACATGGCGCTCGGACTCGTTGTCGAGCGCCGAGGTGGCTTCGTCGAGAATCAGGATCGGCGCGTTTTTCAGGATGGCGCGGGCGATGGCGATGCGCTGGCGCTGGCCGCCGGAAAGCCGCATGCCGTTTTCGCCAATCAGCGTTTCCAGTCCGTCGGGCATGGCCTGGATGAAGTCCCAGGCATGCGCGGCGATACAGGCTTCGCGGATCTCGTCGGCCGAGGCATCGCGCTTGTTGCCGTAGGCGATGTTGTGGCCCAGTGTGTCGTTGAACAGCACCACATCCTGCGACACCAGTGCGATGTGGTTGCGCAGGTTTTGCAGGCGCACGTCGCGGATGTCGTGGCCGTCGAGCGAGATCACACCGGCGTCGGGATCGTAGAAACGCGGCACCAGATTGGCCAGCGTGGTCTTGCCCGAGCCGGAAGCGCCGACCAGCGCCACGGTTTCGTCGGGCGCAATATCGAGCGTGATGCCGTCCAATGCCGGGAGGGTTTTGCCTGGGTAGGTCAACGTTACATCGCGCAAGCTCAAGCGTCCCTCGATGCGGTCGAGCGTGTGGGTGCCGGTATCGCGTTCGGCATCCTGGTCGAGCATGGCGAAGATGGTTTCGGAGGCGGCAAGCCCGCGTTGCATCTGGTCGTTGACCGCAGTCAGCCGTTTGAGCGGCGCAAACAGCAGCAGCATGGCCATGAAGAAGGAGACAAAGCCGCCGACCGTGGTGGTGTTGCTGGAGGCCTGGCCGGCGGCGATGTAGACGATGGCGGCCAGCGCGATCGCGGCAATGAACTGAATCACCGGTTCGTACACGGCGTTGGCCGCGACGCGCTTCATTTCAAACAGTCGTGCCAGGTTGGCCGCCTGGCGGAAGCGCGTCTGCTCGTATTCCTCGCCGCCGAACAGCTTGACCACGCGATGCCCGCCTACGGCCTCGTCAACCACCTGGGTGAGGTCGCCGATATTCTGCTGTGCCTTGCGCGACAATCCGCGCAATCGTGTGCTGGCGATGCGCACGATCCACAGGGTGAGCGGTACCAGCGCGAACACGATCAGCGTCAGCTGCCAGTTCAGCCACAGCAGATAGCCGAGCAGACCCAGCACGGTCACGGTGTCGCGCACCAGCGTGGTGAGCGAGCTGGTGGCCGACTGCGTGACCTGGGTGACATTGAATGCCAGATGCGCGATCAGCTGGCCGCTCGGATTCTGGTCGAAGTAGCGCGTCGGCAATGTCATTAGCTTGTCGAACATCGCGGCGCGCAAGTCCATCACCAGGCGGCTGCCTACCCACGCCATGCAATAGGTACTGACAAAACTGGTGATGCCGCGCACCAGAAACAGCGCCAGCAGCAGAATCGGAATCCAGCGGATGAAATCCTGGTCCTTGGCGACAAAGCCTTCATCCAGCAGCGGCTTGAACAGCGCCGGCAGCATCGGTTCGGTGGCGGCAGTCAAAATCAGTGCAACGATGGAAACCGCAAACATGCGCCAGTAGGGTTTGACGTAACCCAGCAGGCGGCCGTACAGCGCGCGGCTGTCATGCCCTTCAATATGGGGGCGGGTGGGCTTCATAGCAGCAGCACGGTGGCCAGGCCGAGGAAGATGAAGAAGCCCATGCTGTCGGTGATGAAGGTGAGCAATACCGACGAGCCGATGGCGGGATCGCGCTTGAAGTGTTCCAGCGTCATCGGAATGAAGATGCCGGCCAGCGCCGCTACCAGCAGGTTCAGCAGCATCGCCAGCGCCATCACGCCGCCGAGCGCCGGGTTGTCATAGAGCAGCCAGGCGAACACCCCGACCACCGAACCCCACAGCAGGCCGTTCAACATGGCGACGCCGATTTCCTTCACCACCAGCCGGCGCGCGTTGGCCTGCGTGATGTGGCCGAGCGCCAGGCCGCGGATGATCAGGGTGATGGTCTGGTTTCCGGAGTTGCCGCCGATGCCGGCGATGATCGGCATCAGCGCCGCCAGCGCGGCGAGCTTTTCGATGCTGCCCTCGAAGGCGCCGATCACGCGCGACGCGATGAAGGCGGTGGCGAGGTTGATCGCCAGCCACATCCAGCGGTTTTTCCCCGCGCGCCAGACGGAGGAGAACAGGTCTTCCTCCTCCTTCAGGCCGGCCATCGACAGCATGTCGGCATCCGCCGATTCGCGGATGTAGTCGACCACCGCGTCCACCGTCAGACGGCCGATCAGCCGCCCCGCAACATCGACCACCGGCGCCATCACCAGATCGTAGCGCTCGAACGCCTGCGCCGCCTCGTGCGCCTCGTCCTCGGGGTGGAACTTGACGAAGTCCTCGACCATCACCGCCGCCACCGACGCCTCGGGGTCGCTGGTCAGCAGCCGCTTCAGTGGCAGCACGCCGATGATCTCGTCGACCCGGTCGACCACGAACAGCTTGTCCAGCTGGTCGGGCAGCTCGCCCAGCCGGCGCAGGTAGCGCAGCGCGACTTCCAGCGTCACGTCGGCGCGGATCGTCACCATCTCGAAATCCATCAGCGCGCCCACCGTGTCTTCCGGATAGGCCAGCGCCGACTGCAGGTGCGCGCGCTTCTGCACATCCAGCGTTGTCAGCAGCTCCTCGATCACGTCGCGCGGCAGGTCGGCCGCAATGTCGGCGATCTCGTCGGTGTCGAGCGATTCGGCGGCGGCCAGCAGTTCCGCCTTGTCCATCGTCTGGATCAGCGACTCGCGAACCGAGTCGGACACCTCCAGCAGGATCTCGCCGTTGTCTTCCGGATTGACCAGATCCCACACCAGCCGCCGTTCGTCCAGCGGCAGCGCCTCCAGAATGTAGGCGATGTCGGCCGGGTGCAGCTCTTCCAGCCGCCGCTGCAGCTCGGCCAGATTCTGCTTGTGCACCAAGTTCTCGACCAGATCCTGGCGCGGCCCGCCCTGCTTGTGGACGAGTTCCTCCACCAGCCGCATCTTGGCGAGCAGGGTCTGCACCTGCGCGAGATGCGTTTCGAGGTCGTCCTGCGACTGGTTTTCGAGGTTTTCGGTCATGAGGCGTTTGGGCAAAAAGCCTCGCGATTGTAACGCGCTATGCCAGGAGGCTACTTTTCTGGTGAGGTTTTCCTACTACTAAAGTTGTATAGACGAGGTGGCCTTTTCCCCACAAAATTGTCCAGTCCACGAGATCACAGGCAATTACTGCCTACTCAAAAAATAATTTCACAATAAATATCAGGGGGAGATATGAAAACGAAATCAATTTTTGCAGGGCTGGTTCTGGCGAGTGCTTTGGCCAGTGGAGGAAGCCAGGCAACGACCATAACGGGGAACGCAGTCCAGTCAATCAGTGGAATTGCGAGCAATGTGTATGCGTATGACCAGGCGACCGTTAATCTCATCGGCGTGGCCGATGTTGGCAGGCTTTTTATGCACCAGCAGTCGAGCCTTAATTTCCTCGCGGGCGATGTCTCCTGGATTCATATGTATGACAGCTCGGAGGCCAAAATCAGCGGGGGTGAGTTGTCATGGCTGTTGATGTCCGACTCAAGCACGGCAAATATTTACAAGTCGGACATCAGTTGGCTGGTCATGGGCGGGGATTCAATAGCCCACATTTACGGTAGCAATTTTTCCTACTTCGGTGGCCACTTGAGCGGCAACTGGGGGGACGGGACCCCCTTTTCATACTGGGCGGTTACCGGCAATGCACAGGGAATGCCGTTACTCACTATTGGGCCGTCCCCCATGCCGGCAAATATCGTCCTGCATGCGGTGCCTGTACCGGCAACCCTGTACTTGATTGGCCTTGCGCTTCCGATTCTGGCTTGGGTTCGCCGCGACTTGCGTGCGAAGCCAACACCTTGTGGTCTTGTGGTGAAGAGTTAATCACCTCGGCACCTGCGCATATCCCATATAGCGCTTGATTACCGCGACGCGACGCTGATAGGCACGCGAGCTGCGGTGGTTTTCGTACCAGCGCGGGTTGGGCACCATCGCGGCCATGCGGGCGGCCTGGTCGCGGCTGAGCTTGGCGGCGGAGGTTTTGTAGTAGCGGCGGGCGGCGGCTTCGGCACCGTAGACGCCGTTGCCCCACTCGATGACGTTGAGATAGACCTCAAGGATGCGGCGCTTGCTCCAGGTGGCTTCGATCATCAGGGTGATGATCGCTTCCTGGCCTTTGCGGATGAAGCTGCGGTCACCGGACAGAAACAGGTTCTTGGCGAGTTGCTGGCTGATCGTTGAGCCGCCGGCAACGAGCTTGCCTTTTTTCAGGTTCTTTCTGACTGCGTTCTGGATGCCTTCGACGTCGAAGCCTTCGTGCGTCAGGAATTTGCCGTCTTCAGCGGCGACGATGGCGCGCTTGAGATTGATGGAGATACGGTCGTACGGCACCCATTTGTGGCGCAGTTCGGCGTCGGGATTTTTGTCCTGCTGGCGTTCCAGTCCGGCGGCCATGAAGGCGGTGGATCTGGGGTTGTGGTCGATCCACCACAATACATGCGCAAAAACCCATAGCTGATACAGCAGCACCAGTGCGATCGTCGCAGCGACGGCCTTGCCCAGCCAGCCAAGCAGTTTCTTCATCACGCCGCGCGCAGGCTTGCAATGACGGCAGCGGTATCGGGCCGCACGCCGCGCCACACGAAAAATGCTTCGGCGGCTTGTTCGACCAGCATGCCGAGGCCGTCGGCAGTGGCGGCACCCTGCGTGCGGGCAAAGCTGAGAAAGGGTGTGTCGCGTCCGTACATCATGTCGTAGGCAAGCGTGGTGGCGTTGAATGCGTTGGCTGACAGCGGCGGCAGTTCACCGGCGAGGCTGGCGGCGGTGGCGTTGATGATGAGGTCGAAGGGTGTATTGGCTGCTTCGAAGCTGCAGGCCGCCACACCATGGCCGAACAGGTCAGCCAGTTCCTGTGCGCGGCTGACCGTACGGTTGGCAATGACGAGTGCGGCGGGCTGTTGTTCGAGCAGTGGTTCGATCACCCCGCGTGCCGCGCCGCCGGCGCCAAGTAGCAGAATGCGCTTGCCAGCGAGTGTATGGTTCAGGTTGCGGGTGAGATCGGCGACCAGTCCGGCACCATCGGTGTTGTCGCCCAGAATGCCTTCGGCATTAAAGACGAGCGTGTTGACTGCACCGGCACGCTGCGCACGTGGACTCAGGCGCTGGGCCAGTGTGTAGGCCTCTTCCTTGAACGGCACCGTGACGTTGGCACCGCGCCCACCCGCCGTGACAAATTGCGCGATGCTGTCGGCAAAGCCGTCGAGCGGCGCGAGGATGGCTTCATACGTCATGTCCTGCCCGGTCTGGCGGGCAAACGCGGCATGGATCTGCGGGGATTTGGAATGGGCAATCGGGTGCCCGAATACGGCGTAACGGTCGGTCATGGGTAAGCGCTCGGAATCGGGCGAATTCTAACCGAGGCCCGGCCTGCCAAGAAAAAAGCCGTGGCCTCCACGGCGGTGGAACCCGATTACATGGAGCGGTGGAACGATCAGTTCTGTGACCAGGGCAGGCCGCGCTGTTTCCAGCCGTTAAGTTCGTTGCGGTGGCCGGTGGCCTTGTTGAGGTCGCCTTCGATGCCTTCCAGCACGTTGTAGCAGCTGCCGCGCCCGGCTTCGGAGCAGGCAGAGGCAGCCCGGTGCGAGCGAGGGCCGCTGCGACAGATAAAAATCAGCAGCGATTCCGGATCGGTCGCCTGAGCAAGCTGGGCGAGGAAATGTGGATTGGGCACCCATCCTGGCCACGATTGCCACTCAACGTGCACGGCATTCGGGAGGGTGCCATTGAGGTCGAGTTCGGCGCGCGAACGTACGTCGATCAGCCGTGTTCCAGGTGCGATTTGCAGTAATTCATGGGCTTCGTGCGGCAACAGCGCACCGGCATACGGCCAGGACTGGGTCTGACTGCGAGTGTGGGCGATGTCGAGCAGTTCGGTGATGCGGCCCATGTGGACTCCCTTTAACGTTGATTCAGTATACGAAACTCGTTGCCCGATGCCAATGCGCACCAAAATAGTGCATCCACCCATGGAGGGGCATCAAATTGGTGCCATATACAAATCCGGTACCGCACTATCGCCCGCAACAAGCCTTGTGGCACAATGCTCGAGGCTCGGTATCTTGCATGGCACGGTTGCTGCTAACAGCACTGGTGTGGCTTTATTCATGTGCCCAACTCGTGCAATACACAGCGTCGTAAATTCATTCCATTTCTAGTTTGAGGAGATTCAGCATGGCCGTGGCCGATGTAATCAAGATGATTAAGGACGACGAAATCAAGTTCGTCGATCTGCGCTTTACCGATACCCGCGGCAAGGAACAGCATGTGTCGATTCCTTCCCGCATTGTGGACGAGGACTGGTTCGAAGACGGCCACCCGTTTGATGGTTCGTCGATTGCCGGCTGGAAGGGCATTCAGGCGTCCGACATGCTGCTGAAGGCGGATCCCGATTCGGCCTGGCTGGACCCCTTCTTTGATGAACCCACCCTTATCCTGACCTGCGACGTGATCGAGCCGTCCGATGGCAAGGGTTACGAGCGCGACCCGCGTTCGGTGGCACACCGCGCTGAGGCCTACCTGAAGTCGACCGGCATTGCCGATACCGCTTACTTCGGTCCCGAGCCCGAGTTCTTCATTTTTGACTCGATCACCTGGCACGACAACATGTCGGGCTGCGGCGTGAAGATCAATTCCGAAGAAGCGTCCTGGTCGTCGGCCGAGAAGTTCGAGAACGGCAACACCGGCCACCGTCCCGGCGTCAAGGGCGGCTATTTCCCCGTGCCCCCGGTCGATAGCCTGCAGGACATCCGTGCCGCCATGGTGATGGCGCTGGAAGAAGCCGGTATCCCGGTTGAAGTGTTCCACCACGAAGTGGCCACCGCTGGCCAGTGCGAAATCGGTACCCAGTTCAGCACCCTGACCAAGCGCGCCGACTGGACCCAGACCCTGAAGTACATTGTC
>JAIOJU010000182.1 GCA_019911765.1 Thiobacillus sp. | reverse complement strand
ATGGGCTACACCGTGGTGGACCCCGGCACGGTGGTGGCGACGCATCTGAATCACCTGGTAACCCAGCATGCCGCAGAATTGCTCGGGCGTCAGGAAGCCCAGGCCCTGCTCGATCACCTGGGCAAGAGTGCGCCCAAGCTGGTTGAGGACCTGGTGCCGAAGATGCTCACGCTGTCCACGGTGCAAAAGGTGCTGCAAACCCTGCTGGTCGAAGGCGTGGCCATCCGCGACATGCGCACCATCATCGACACCTTGCTGGAGCATGGTGCGCGGGTTCAGGATCCGCACGAACTGACCGCGTTGGTGCGGGTGGCGCTGGGCCGTTCCATCGTGCAGCAGATTTATGGTTCAGTCAGCGAACTGCCTGTCATTGCCCTGGATCAGGGACTCGAACGCCTGCTGCTGCAAACCCTGCAGGCAGGCAATGAAGATGCAGGCATGGAACCTGGGCTGGCCGACACCATCCTGGAGCGGACCCAGACCTCGACGCAACGTCAGGAAGCATTGGGTCACCCCCCGGTGTTGCTGACACCGGCGGTATTGCGTCCGTTACTCGCTCGTTTCCTGCGGCGCGCCGTGCCGCAACTCAAAGTGCTTTCACACGCTGAAGTACCCGAAGGCAAACAGATCAAAGTCACTTCCCTGGTAGGAGGAGCAGCATGAACGTCAAACGTATCGTAGCTAAAACATCCCGTGAGGCCATGCGCCAGTTGCGCGAGGAACTCGGACCCGACGCGGTCATTCTCTCGAATCGGGCGGTCGAGGACGGCGTCGAGGTGCTGGCCATGCCGGCCGAGGATATCGCGGCGTTTGCCCCCCCTGTCGTGGAGAAGCCTGTTGCCCCGCCAGTCGCAAGAACACCGGAAGTCATTACCCAGGCCTTTACCAATCGCGCAAGCAAGGCGCCCGAAAGAAGGGCCGAGCCGGAACCCGAGCCTGCAGTCAGCTTCAAGCGCCGGCTGATCGAACGCGTGGCGGTGCCGAGCGAAGACAGTGCGCATCTGGCGCAAAGCGTCATCAGTGAAATCAAGGCCATGCAGACCAGTCTGGAAAGCCAGATTTCGGATATGGCCTGGCGCGATCTGCCGGGCCGTGACCCGTCCGGCGCTGCGGTGATGCGTGACATGCTGGCGGCAGGATTCAGCGCCACCCTGTCGCGCGACCTGCTGGAAGAACTGCCGAAAAAGGGCGATGTGGAACAGGCCCAGGCCTGGATGCGCAACACCCTGATGAAGCGCCTGCAGGTGATGCAGAATGAAAACGACATGCTCGATGGCGGCGGGGTGTTTGCCCTGATGGGGCCGACCGGCGCGGGCAAGACCACCACCACGGCCAAGCTGGCTGCACGCTTTGTAGTGCGTCACGGCGCCGAGAAACTGGCCCTGCTGACGACCGACAGCTACCGGATCGGCGGTCATGAGCAACTGCGCATTTACGGCAAGATTCTGGGCGTGACCGTGCATGCCGTACGCGATGCAGCCGATTTGAAGCTGGCCCTGTCCGAGTTGCGCAACAAGCACACCGTGTTGATCGACACGGTGGGCATGAGTCAGCGCGATCATGCCGTCGCCGAGCAGGTCGAAATGCTGTGCAACGCCGGCAAGCAGATCAAGCGCCTGCTGCTGCTGAACGCCACCAGCCATGGCGATACCCTGAATGAAGTGGTGCAGGCCTACCAGACGCGCGGTCTTGACGGCTGCATCTTGTCGAAAGTCGACGAAGCAGCCAGCCTGGGAGCCGCGCTGGATTGTGCGATCCGCCATGAACTGAATGTGCATTACCTGGCGACCGGACAGCGTGTGCCGGAGGATCTGCACCTGGCCAACCGTCAATATCTGATACATCGTGCTTTCAAGACCCGTTCGCTGGCTTCACCCTGGCAACTGGACGATAGCGAACTGGCGTTTGCCATGAGTGGCATCCAGTCGACCTACCGTGAAAGCGCGGTGGCCCATGGATAAATTCGCCACCGATCAGGCTGCCGGGCTGCGTCGCCTGCTGGGACAGACCGGATTTCAGGTCATCACCGTGATGTCCGGGCAACAGGGCTCGGGGAAAACGGCTGCGACGGCCAATCTGGCGGTTGCCCTGGGTCGTTCCGGGCGCGATGTGCTCATCATCGACCAGGATCAGCATGGCCGGGGTGCCACCGCTGCACTGGGCTTGACGCCACGCCATGACGTAGCCGATGTGATCGAGGGCCGCTGCACGCTGGAATCCCTGATTCTCAACGGTCCCAACAATGTGCAGGTATTGCCCATCGGCGGTGGGTTCAGCCGCCTGGGGAAACTGTCCGAGCGTGATCAGGAATGGCTGGCGCAAAGTTTCAACCGCCTGCAGTGTGGCGTCGATGTGGTGCTGGTGGATATGGAAGAGGCCACCGATCCCGACGCGCTGCCACTGGGCCTGGCTGCGTCCGAAATCATGGTGGTGCTGCAACCCGGCAGTGCGGCGATTACCCAGGGCTATACGCTGGTCAAACGGCTGGCGCACAACTTTGGCAAGCGCCAGTTCCGTCTGTTGCTCAATCGCATGGTGTCGCCTGAGCAGGCACAGGCCGTGGCGCATAACTTTTCCGACACAGCCGAGCGCTATCTGAATGTGTCGGTGGATTACCTGGGCTACATTCCGCTGGACGAGCGTCTGACCCGTGCAGGCCGCTTGCGTACCTCGGTGGTGGATGCGTTCCCTGTTGCAGTCTCCACTTCGCAGTTTCGCAAACTGGCGGATGGGTTGCTGCGCTGGCCGCAACCGGCCAGCCTGGGCAGCGTGGGGGGGTTCATGCAGCGCGTGATACAGGGTGGGCAACTGGTGGAAGCCTATAGAAGGGGATAAAGCAGCATGTACACCGCAAGCGGCAAAAGCGAAAAAAGCGATCTGCTGACGCAATACATGCCCATGGTGAAGCGGCTGGCCCATCACATGATGGGACGGCTGCCACCCAGCGTGGAGGAGGACGATCTGGTTCAGGCCGGCATGATCGGCCTGCTGGATGCGATCAGCCGCTATGACGAGGCGCAGAGTGCCCAGTTCGAGGC
>JAIOJU010000181.1 GCA_019911765.1 Thiobacillus sp. | reverse complement strand
GTGCGGGCCTGGCGCTTGCCCGGCTTGCCCGGCCGCGCACGCTGCCCGGCCAGCTCCTGCTGCAGGCCGTGCCCCTGCTGATCCTGACGGCGGCGGTGGGCGGCATTCTCAACCGCCATCTCGACGGCCTGCTGTTTGCAGTCACCCTCGACCGCTATGCCATCATGAGTCCCCCTACCATGACGGCCCTGAGCGTTTTTGTTGCGGGCTATGTCGCGGCCATGCTGGAAACATCCTGGTTCCGGGATTTTTACTCGCGGCGCGAGGAGCGGCAGGCCATGATCATCGGCCTGGCCGGGTTCGCTGTCGCGCTGCTGCTCGGGGGCGCGGCTACTGTTGCCGTGCTGGGCAGGCAGATGCAGGCGACGGTGGAAGATGAGCTAGCCAAAACGGCACAGATGCAGGCGACCCTCTTCCCGCTGGTCGTGTCCTCGGCATTGAACGGCCTGCCCGCCCGCACGGCCAAGCTGATGTCCCGCACCGATCTGCCTGCCTTGCTGCGCGAACTGGCCGGCACTGAGGGCGCGGCGTGGCTGGAAAGGGAAGACGGTTCGGCCAGCCTGCACACTGGTCGCCCCTCGGTCACTTCGCAATTCCGCCTGCGTCTGAAATCCGCAAACCCGGTCTGGCTGATCAGGGACAGGGAATGGCGGCTGGAAATGCATTTTCCAGCCGCGCAGGGACAAGGAATCATTGTGGTTCAGGCGCTCCTGCCTGTGCTGGACAGCCTATTTGCCAGAACCCCGGCGGATGTGGCGGGCGAAGTGGAGTCGCGTCTGTGCAAACGCGCTGGTCAGGAGAACATGGCCTGTTTCCCTTCACCACAGATGCCAAGTTCCATGCTGCTGCCGATGCAACGCAATCTTCAACATGTCCCAATGTGGTATGCGCTCAATGGTCAGCGCGGCGTCATCGTCGCACCCGATTTCCACGATGTGTTGATGGTCGCTGCCTACACGCCGGTACCAGAACTGGGCCTGGGTCTGGTGCGCAAGATTGATGCGGACAAGATGTACCAGCCGATTCGCACAGCGGTGTGGCAGGCGATTGTGGTCATGTTAATCATTGGCCTGCTTGCTGCGCTGCTGATTTATTGGCGTGTCCGGCGCGTGGTGCGCCAAGCCATCGAAACCGGACGGCAGCTGCGTGGTGTGCTGGATGCGCTGCCCGTAGGCGTATGGGTGACGGATGCAGCCGGGACTTTTGTTCTGAACAATCCGGCCGGTACCCGTATCTGGGCCAGAGAACAATGGGCTGGCATGTCGAAGTGCTGCGGGTGTAATGGCTGGTGGCATGATACGGGCAAGCGCATCGAGGCGCACGACTGGGCGCTTGCCCGCGCCATTGAGCGGGGCGAGACCTCGATCGATGAGATCATCGAGATCGAGGGTTTCGATGGCAGCCGCAGGATCATCAGCAATTCCGCCCTGCCGCTGCGCGATGAAAAAGGTGCCATTATCGGTGCAGTGGCTGTTAATAAGGACATCACGGAGCGTATCCGTGCGGATGAGAAACTTCAGAGATCCCGGAATCTGCTTCAAACCATTGTGGAAACCGTGCCCATCCGGGTGTTCTGGAAGGATGCCGAGTCACGATTTATGGGCTGCAATGCGGAGTTTGCGCACGATGCGGGCATGGCCAGCCCGGATGACTTGATAGGCAAGGACGATTTTCAGATGCCCTGGCGGGAACAGGCCGAACTGTATCGCGCCGATGACCGGAAGGTCATGCATTCGGGAATGCCAAAAATCGGCTATGAAGAGCAGCAGACCACCCCGGACGGAAAGACGATCTGGCTGCGTACCTCCAAGGTGCCGCTGCACGATGCGAACGGGAAGGTCATCGGGGTGCTGGGCATCTACGATGACATCACCGCGCACAGGCGGATGGTGGAAGAGTTGCGACGGGAAAAGGCCAAGCTGGACGAGGCCCAGCACGTCGGGGGGATGGGCAGCTGGGAACTGGATCTGGTGGAGAACGTGCTGACCTGGTCGGATGAAATGTACCGAATTTTCGAGATCGACCCGGAGCGCTTCGGCGCCTCCTACGAGGCTTTTCTCGATGCCCTGCATCCCGACGACCGGGAAAGGGTCAACCAGGTTTATACCCGGTCCCTGGAAACACGCGAGCCGTATGAGGTCGAGCATCGCCTGCTGTTTCCGGACGGGCGCATCAAGCATGTGATCGAGCGCTGCGAAACCTTTCGTGATGCCGCGGGCGGGCTGCTGCGATCGGTCGGCACCACGCAGGATATCACCGTGCGGGTGGATGCCGAGGTCGAAATCCGGCGGCTGGAGCGGGAGTTCAGCTCCCTGGCCGAAAACCTGCCGGACATCGTTTCCCGCTTCGACCGCGACCTGCGGCGGATTTATGTCAACCCCGAGATCGAGCGGTCCACCGGCATGTCGCGCGAATCTTTGCTGGGCAAGACGCATCTTGAACTCGGGATGCCGGGAAAAATGGCGGAAGTCTGGACCCATGCCTTGCGCCGGGTGTTCCATACCGGCGAGCCGGAAATGTTCGAATTCGAATTCACCGCGAAAAGCGGCATGGTCAGGTATTACCATACCCGCGCCGTGCCGGAATACGATGCCTCGGGCAAGGTCGAAACGGTGCTGACCATCGCGCGGGATATTTCCACCCTCAAGGGCGCCGAAGCGGTGTTGCGCGAAAGCGAGGAGCGCCTGCATGGCATCACCACCAACGTGCCGGGCATGGTATTCCAGTGCTGCCGCCATGCCGGGGAGCACGAGTTGCACTTCACCTACATCAGCAA
>JAIOJU010000180.1 GCA_019911765.1 Thiobacillus sp. | reverse complement strand
ACCACGCCCGGCCTGATCCGCATCCGCTACGAGGATGGCGGCGGCGATGATGAAGTCGATGCCGGCCGCTGCAAGATCAACCTCTTGACGGAGAGCGACAAATGAGCCGGCACAGCGGCGCAGCCGCCTTTCCCCACCCCGCCCGCAAGGGCGGAAGGGGGCGGCGTGCTACATCGTGGCCCGGCCGTGCCTGGGCTGTACTGGCCGCGCTGATCGTCTGCGGGCTGGCCGTGGCGTTTGCTGTCGGCAGACAGCAAGCCCACGCAGCGCAGCCGGAGGAAGCCTGCGACCTTCACTTTTCCAACGGCACGACCCTGGCGGGCGTGCCCGTTGCGAAAACAGCCGAGCAGCAGGCGAGGGGACTTGCCAAGCGTGACGACGTAGGGCGGGGCATGTTGTTCACCTGGGCGAAGGCGGAACCGCGCGTATTCTGGATGCGAGATACCCGCGTTCCTTTGTCCATCGGGTTCTTTGACGACACGGGGCTTTTGTTTGCCATCGAGGACATGCAGCCGGAAACCGACGACTACCATTTCTCGATCAAGCCAGCATCCGACGCGCTGGAACTTGCACGAGGGCAGTTCCAGGCGCACGGATTGAAAGAGGGTGTCCGACTGACCGGGCGAACTTGTTCACCGCTGTAGGCCACGTTTCGATGCCAAGCAAAAGCCGCCGTAAGGCGGCTTTTTCGTTCCCATCACGAAATTCTTCCGTGAGTGTCGGGCGCAAGACCGCGTTTCCCGACAAAAGAGGGCCAAAACTTCGTCATGACGAAAAGAGTGTGGGGGGGTGTGGGCTAATGCAGGATAGGCTAACGCCGGTAGTGTGTGCTACACTACGTTTGCACATTGACCCCCCCACCCCGATTAGGAGGCACCTATGCCGCGCAAGGCCGAGATTGGGGCGACACGAGATAGCTACGTATATCGTCTTCGCGTACCCGCTCCGTTGAAGGCGCAATGGGACGAGCATTGCGCCAAGCAAGACAAGAATCCGTCCGTGGTGATGCGGGCGCTGATGCGCTACATCATCCAGGACGACATGCCGCCCGACGTTCGCCGCTGGATTGCAGAGCAAACCGAGGGCGAGCCGGACGACGGGCCGAAAGAACGCCTTGAAGTCCGTTTCACTCCGACCGAGTTCCAGGGCATCACGGCCCGTTCCGAGGCCGAGGGCTGTTCGCCGCAGCGTTGGGTTATCAACTGCGTGCGCGCGAGCCTCACGCACGAACCGCAGTTCACGATGGAGACGACGAAAGCCCTATGGGAGTCGTCCTACCAGCTTCGGGCCATCGGTCGGAATCTGAACCAGATCGCCAAGCGGTTGAACGAAGGCAAGCCGGCGAACATCAAGACCGAGCAGATAGAGAAGCTGGCGACGTACATCTACCGGCATACCGATAAGGTGGCGGCCGTACAGGACGCCAGCCTTAGCCGTTGGGGCATCCAGGTGAAGGGGGCCGGCGATGGCGAAGCGTGAGATTGACGGCGTTATCAAGGATTGGGGCGAACGCGCGGATTACGGCCGCGTCCAGGGCCGCAAGGGTAAGAACATCGCGGGCGGGCGCTATGCCAAAGCCGCGCCGACCAAGAGGCCGGCCGGGCGTGAAAAGCTGGCGGCGACCGTGCGCAAGGCTCCCGAAGTCATGGTGAAGATTTCGGGCGGCGGTAAGGACATGCGCAGCATCAAGGCGCACATGGACTACATATCGCGGAACGGGGCCGTCGAGCTGGAGGACGAGCAGGGCAGGGTTCACCAGGGCAAGGAAGACGTGCGAGCTGTCCGCGACGACTGGCGCGGCGGTGGCATCCCCTACGAAGATGGCAAGAAGCGCGAGGCGTTCAACATCGTGCTGTCCATGCCGCCCGGCACCGACCGGGCTTCGGTGAAGAATGCAGCCCGCGCCTTCGCGGCCGAGCTGTTCGGCAATCACCAGTACGTTTTTGCCGCACACGACGACGAGAAGCACCCGCACGTTCACCTAGCCGTCAAGGCTGTTGACCTGGACGGCGTGAGGCTCAACCCGCGCAAGGTCGACTTGCAGCACTGGCGCGAGACGTTCGCCGAGAAGTTGCGGGAGCAGGGCATCGAGGCCAACGCAACGCCCAGGAAGGTGCGGGGCGTGGTGCAGAAGGCCGAGAAGCAGGCCGTCCGTCACATCGACCGAGAACACGCTAAAGGCAGGCGCAAGGCACCGGCCCGCGTGTCCGCCTCGCAGCGTGAGGCGGCCGAGCTGGAGGCGAGGGCAGGGCGCAAGCACGTCAACCCGGCGCACGACAACATCATCGCGCAGCGCAAGAGCGTGCAGCACGATTTCGGCACGGTGGCGCGGGCGCTGGCAACCGGCGACCAGGACGACAAACGCCTAGCGGTCGAGGTTGTCCAGTTCGTCAAGCAGATGCCGCCGATTAAGACGCGGCACGCGGAGCAGGTCGAGGCGTTGCAGCGGGCAACGGTGCAGCAGGGCGGGCAGGGCGTCGAGCAGACGCAGCAGCCAGGGAAGCCAAGCCCGGAGCAGGGCAGGGCAGAGGATAAGGGGCGCGGGCGTTGATGGTGACAGGAAGATCCACCAGGTTGGTGGATTCTGTCACCAACGGCCTTGACACAAATTCGCTTATAAGCGAAAATAAAGCATGTTCGAGATAAAGCACTACATCACCGACGACGGCCGCGACGTGTTTGAGGACTGGCGCGACAAGGTGAAGGACAGCAAGGCGAAGATTGCCATCGACCGGCGCATTTACCGCGCCGAGCTTGGCAACTTCGGCGACCACAAGCCATGCAGGGAAGGGGTGTGGGAGCTTCGTATCGACGTAGGGCCGGGCTACCGCGTCTATTACGCGCAGGCCGGGCAAACCGTGGTCTTGTTGCTTTGCGGCGGCATCAAGCGTTCGCAGGACGCCGACATATCGAAGGCGTGCGAATACTGGAAGGACTGGCAGCGCAGCAACGTGAAACAGGAGAAAGAGCGATGAAAGATCGAGCACATGACGACGCGATGGCCGAAGTCTTCCGCAAAGACCCGGCCTATGCGGTGGAGCTGCTGAACAGCATTCTTGAAGACGGCGACCAGGGCGAGCTACTGATCGCGCTTCGCCAGATGACGAAGGCATTCGGTGGCGTGTCCAAGGTGGCAGAGAAGGCGCAGCTCAACGGCACGCACATCTACCGCACGCTGTCCGCGAAGGGCAACCCGGAGATTCGCAGCCTGTCGGCGATTCTCAAGACGATGGGCCTGCGTCTCGCGGTGCAGCCCATCCAGCACCCGGCAGCGCACGCCTGAACGCCGCGCCGCGTTGGTGACGCGGCCGAGCTGGCCAGGAGCTGCGGCTGTCGCCAAAGAAAAAGCGCGGCATTGCCGCGCTTTTTCTGGCCCTTGAGGGGCGTACTACTTCTCGGGGTAGCTGGTGCCGTCGATTTTGACCGAGGCCCACCCGGAGATTTTTTTGGCGGTCTTCACGGCCTTGTCGAAATCCTTGTGCGTGTCGCGCAGCAAGTCGCCAGTGCGGGCATTCCAGAAGTGGCCGCCCTCGTCCTGATAGCCTTCTGGTAGCTTGTCGCGCAAAGCGTTCATACGCTTCTGCACGTTGGCTGTCATCTGGTAGGCGATCATCACGGCGTTGTTCACTTTGACGAGTGATTCGGGCGTCAGCAACTCTGCACCGTCGAACACGTCGTAAATCACCTTCGTGTAGCTTTGCTGCGTTGACAAGAACCGCTCGGCTTCTTGCTGGAGCGTGACCAGCTCGGCGACGAGTTCAGGCGTCAGGGCGGGAGCTTTCGTGTCCGTCATGTCGCTTACTCCTGGCCGGCCGGGCTGTCGAAGAACGACGGCCCAGGCGAAGCATCCACTACCGTGAACGAATAACCGAAATCATCATCGTGAGAGCTGCCTTTCACGTCACCGGCTCGAAGCCGCGCGAGCACGGTTTCGAGCTGGTCGATGATGGCCTTACGGTCGCTATGTCGGGTTCCTTGCAGCCGGACGACAACCTGCTGCAACGGGTAGGCATGTTCAACCCATTCGGCACTTGTCATTAGTTTCCACCTCCCCAGGAATTGCGGCGGCGTTCCTCGTCCTCGCGGGCGATGCGCTCGTTGTATTCGCGCAAGGCTTGCTCGTAGTTAGCCGGATCGACCCAGAAGCCGCCACGCTCGGGCGTGCCCACGTAGCGGGCCGCCACGCCTTTCAGATCGGTGTAGGCGTTATTGTTGTAGGCCGTGCAGTAGCTCGGCATCGCGTTGCTGACGATCCGCACGTCGCTGTCCCAATTCCAGACCATCAACGACGCATTGAGCGAGGCTGCATCGCAACGGCCTGCACCGTTGCTGATGTCGTTCACGAGCTGGCGCATCTTCTCGTCCTGGCTCGCGGCCGGGCAAAGGTTCAGGAAGTTGCGGCGCGCTTTCAGCGTGTCCGACAGCTTCTTGTGACTGATCGAGAAGTACCGCTTCAACGACGGCGCGCACTCGCTCGGCCGCGTGCCGGAAGACAAGCACAAGACGGCTTCGCACGCGAGGCGCACGTCGCCAGTGAAAAGGCCATCGTCGGCCTGGGCCGCCGTGGCGCTGAACATGCCCGCGAGCGCGAGCGGCAAAAGGGCGAGCTTCTTCATAGTCGATTCCTCCTTACTGGTTGAAAACCTCGATTTCCACGCGGCGGTTCTGCGCGCGGCCAACGGCCGTGCCGCCTTCCGCTACATGGTCGCCACCCGACAGGTAGTTGACCGATACCTTCGTCGCGGGAACTCCACGGGCCACCAAGTAGTTCATGGCGGCTTGTGCGCGCTTGAGCGCGATACGCTCATCGCCAGCACTCGGGCGCTCGGCATCCGTGCGGCCCCTGACCTCGATCCGGCGAACATTCGCCAGGAGCGGCAGAAGCTCGGCTTCCTGGGCCGCCGTGGGCTGGAAGTGTGCCGAGTTGAAAGGGAAGTGAACCGTGACCGTGTGCGAAACCGGTGCGGGCGGCGGCGCTGGATGCACGACGGCCGGCACTGCGGCCGGCCGGCGTTCCAGTTCTCGCACTCGTTGCTTCGTTTCGGCCAGATCGGCCCGGAGGGACAGCACGGAGGCGGTTTCCGCGTCATTCACCGCCGTGCGGTTCGTGCCGTCCACGGTCGGCGGTTTAGGTGGCGTCGAGCACGCGGCAAGCATGGCGGCACAACTGATGATGACCAATCTACGCATTTTGAACCCCTTAGTTGGTGACTTTTGCGAACCAAAATTATACATCTTGGTAGCGTTTGAGGATAGGCGCGGCGCTGAAATTGTCTTGCCCGACATGCGTCGAGCTGTCCAGGTCGGCCGACGTGCCGGCATTGGTGACAAACAGATCCACCAGGTTGGATGCGTTTGTCACCACACACGGGAGCTGCGCAGCGTGCCGATGGTGACGGCCGCCGCGCCTGGCCGGGCTGGCCGTGTCACCACGTCCGGGCGATTGGTGACGGATCTCGCCGGCGCCGGCGGCGGAACTGTCACCAACGAAAGAGGCGGGCAAAAAAATGGTGACATCGAGCGCGCATCGAGGCGGCCGCGGCGTCACCATCAATAGACTGGCGCTATCAGAATCCGCCGGTCATTTTACATAATCTATATTATGCGTAGTAGCGCAAGACGTTGTTTTGCAACGTATTTAGCCTTGCTTGGCTTGTTTTGTGTGGTGGTAATACAGGTATGCGAGGCCAACCGGCGCGATGAAGATCGCAAACATGAAGCACAGCAGCATGGTCATCAGTTTGGCGAACAGGAGCATCACGGCGGGCAGCACGAAGACGTTGTTCCCCACGAAGAACCCGACGACGCTTTCATAAACAAACCGTGAGTACGGGTACAGGAAAGCGTTCAAGGCGAACAGGATCGCGCCGTTGAGCGGGATGCCGTTCGGACTTCTCAGGGACATGAAGATGAAGAACGCCACGAAGATCAGGCCGAAGGCGAAATGCCGGAAGTAGTACGGTTTCGACAGACCTCCGAAGGTCTTTTCGATGACGGGATGCACGTTTTTCCTCCTTACATAAAGAAAGCGTAAACCCTTGTCGTGCAAGGATTTACGCCGATTTAAGACAGTTTCAGCGTCAGGTGGCAGCAGCCATCGACACCCTCGACCGCTCCAGGCGCGCGGCGAGCGTAGCCATCACTGATGCCCGCGTGTTGTCGCTGGCCGGCAGCGCATCGCCAGCCAGAGCCGCGACCGCCTCGGGCGAGGCGGTGCGGATGTAGTGCAGTACCAGGGCGGGCGCGTTGTCCAGCAGCGCCTTTTCGAGCTGGTCGGCCTGTTCGTTCCAGAAGTCCATAGTCGTATCTCCAAGGGTGAATTAGCGGGTGCGCTCGGCGTTGCGCTCGACCTGCGGCCGGCTGCGCTCGGGCTGCTGCTGCGTGGTTGGAGCGGCCTTGTCGTACACCGGCACCGAGGGCACCTTGCCGGCCTTCTCGCGCAGTTCCAGCCGCTCGTTGATGGCCTTCATGATCGCGTCCCGCTGCTTTGGGTCTTTGACCTTCTCGGCCAGCACTTCGGCAGCGACAGCGGCTACCACCTTGGCCTTGTCCGACCGCTCAGGCACTTTTTCAGGCTGCGGCGCGGCCTGGGCCTTGCCGGCGTCCTGCTGCGCGCCCTGGCGACCTTTCTGCGCGTCCTGGCGCGTCTGCGTGGCCTCATGCTCGACGACGTTCTTCGAGCGCAGATCGCGGCGGGCTTCCAGCTCCTTCAAGTCCTTCTCCTGCGGCTTGAACCCGCGAACCTCGATGCCGCGAAGGTTTGCTTCCATCCAGACCTCGCGCTGGAAATCGGGATGACCGGAAACGCGAATGGTCTTCCAGCCCTTCGCCTCGGCCATAGTCGCCATCGCGTGCGCGACACGCTCATCGTTCGACGCGGACACCATTCGCGGGCCTTTGTCCTTGAAGGCCACGCGCTGCGGCTGATCCTTGAAATGGAACTTCGCGCCGGAGACGCGGAACTGCTGGTGAACCTGCTGCATGAGTTCCACTTGCCGGTTTTTCTCGCGCTCGGTCGATACCTGTTCGGGGTAGGCGGTATCCGCACCAGTGCGCTCGGCGATGCGATTCGCGTCGCCTTGTTCCTGGGCCTTCTCCGACAGGTTTTCAACCTTGATGCGCTTGCCCTCGGCCTGCTGCCCGAGCTGGTTTTGCTCGGCCGCAAGACGCTGCTGACGCTCGGCCTCTCGCATGCGCGCCACGCGGGCCAGTGCCTCGTCCACGTCGATTTCTTCGAGCTTTTCCGGCTCGTGCGACACGACGTTTTTCTCGGTCGGATCGTCCGGTTGCATGCGGTCAAACTCGGCCTGCTTGCGATCCTCCTTTTCGGCTATGCGACGGGCGTTTTCCTCGGGAGAAAGGCCGTACTCATTCGCCAACGCCGCGCCTTTCAGCGTGCCCTTCTCGGCCTCAGCTTCACGAATTGCCTTCGCATTTTTTTCGCCGACTGCGTTCTCCAGGTCGATGTCATCAAGACCCTTGAGCTTCGCCACGGTCTTGTTGTCCATCGTGAACGACACGTTGTAGGCGGGCTGGCCGTCCTTCTCGCCGCGTTCGTACTTCACCGCCGTGGCCGGCTTGCCGTCAATCTCGATGATGCCGACAGCAGGGCCGCGCATCGAGGCGTTCAGCTCGGTTGTCACTTGCTTGAGTCCGTCGATTTGCTCCTTCAAGTTCGCATCGACTTCGGGCGCGTTGCCCTTGTTGATTTCAGCCATGTTCGCGCCCCTTAACGTTCGATGCCCTTGTCAGCCTGCTTCGCAGGCTGCGCCTTGGTCGGTGCCGGCTTCGCGGCCTGCTGCGCCGCTTGCTCGCGCGGCTCGAAAGCCTGCTTCGTCACGGCTTCCATGTGCTTCAAGAACGCGGCCCGCTGGTTCGCGTTCTTGATGTTGCCGGCCGCGTATTCCTGCGCCTGGGCAAGCAACGCTTCGGGCTTCATCGTCTCCTTCGCTTCCTTGGCCTTCGGCGCTTGGTCGCGCTGCTGGCCCTGCGCCTGATCGGCCGTCGCTTCCTTCGGCTTGAACGGGTACGCCTTCGCCTTGTCGCCCGTGTAGTGAATCTGGACGTTGAAGCCGTTGAGCTGCTTCTTCGCGTCCAGCATCGCCAGCGTGGAGCCTTGCAGCTCCACCTTGTCCTTCGGATGCACTACCGCGTAGCTGCGATCCTTGCCCACGGCCTGCACGATGAACTTGTCGTTGTTCAGGACAACGGGGCCGTAGTAGCTGCCGTTCTCCTTCGCAGCGGCAATACCGGCGCGAACTTCCTTGCCGGCGTCGTCTTTCAGCCGGTTGCCGTCAGCGTCTTTCGGGGAAAGTTTGTTGATCGCGTAGTCCCGAACTTCCTTCGGAACTTCCTCGATCTTCATCAGGTAGTCGCCCACCTGGGGGCGCTGCTTCGCGGGTTGCTTGGCCGGTGCGTTGTCGCCGGCAGGGATGGTGCGGTCATTCATGGTGAAGGCTCCTATGGAGTTCAAAAAATGCGACTTGCGGTGAAGTCGCCCTTGGGCTGCGCCCGTTTTGGTAGTTGCCGACGTTCATCGACACATACCAAATTCATGCCTTAACCAGCATTCTTCGTTGAAGGCAGGGGCTTGTCAAGCACGCCTAAATCCAGTAAAGGCGCGCGAGACTCGGTTTCCGGTGCCGGCTCATCGTCCAGCATCGGCGGTTCTTCCATCGCATCGAGGGCGGCCAGCATGTCCGCCTCGTCCGGCATCCCGTCGTCGCCGGGCATGGCCGCGTCCATCATTGCGGCCAGCTCGTCGTCGCTCGGCAGATCGTCCAGGCCGTCCGGCAAGACAGTTTCATCGTCCGCCGTGTCGTCGGCCTCGGCCACCGTCGCCGGCAGCGCCTGGGGCGCTTCCTGGGCGGCGTCCGCGTCGTCGTCGGTGTCCACGCTCACCGCGACGGCGTTCGGCGCTGTATCCGCGTCCAGGGCCGTGTCCAGCACGTTGTCCAGCTCGGCCACGTCGTCCGCCTCGGCCTCGGCCTGGGCCTGGGCGGCGACATCGACGCCGGCATCCGGTTCGGCATCGAGCGCGGCCAGCTCGTCGTCGCTCGGCCGCTCGCCGATGCCGTCGTCGCCGATTTCCTCGTCGTCGTACTCGTTCACGGCGTCCAGGGCGTCGAAGAATCCGTTCACGAAGTCTTCGACCTGTTCGGGCGCGATGCCTTCGCCACCGCTCGCCACCTTGAGCGCCGAAGTGTCCAGGGCCAGCTTGCGAAGGTCGATGCCCTTCTCGACATCGGCCGTCGTCAGCTCGCGGATGCGCGATTGAACGACAGCTTCGTGCAAGTCCAGATCGAGCGACGGCACAGGCGAAGCCAGCTCGCCGGAACCCCACACGTCTTCAAGCTGCTTCTTCGACGGCAGCTTGCGGCCGAGCTTCGCCAGCGTGGGCGACACCGACTTGAGCCGATCCATGAAAGCGTGATCGGCGTAGTAGGCGATCTTCTCGCAGCGAATCGGCTTCGTGTTCTCCAGGCTGATGATTTGCTCGCGCTGGCTCATTTCCTTGAGTTCCTGCGGCAGCATCAAAGCCCGGCGCTGGCCGGCACCCTCGCCGATGGACTCGGAAAGGCTGGTGCCGCCCCGGCCGTTGCTCTTGTTCTTCGAGTGAACCGTCATGTAGCCCAGGGCTTCCGAATACTCGTTCGCGTCCCTTTGCTCCCGTGGCGTGTAGAAAATCTGGCACGCATGGTTCGTCACGAAGGTGCGCGCGTTCTCGCGGCCGTAGCCCTTCGGTGGCTCGGCTTCGAGCTGGCCCGGCGACTGGATGATCGTCAGCAGGCGCAGGCCATAGCCGGCCATGTAGCTGTTGGCCTTGTCGATGATGCCGATCCGGCCGGGCGCGGTGAACTCGTCGGCCAGGATCAAGCACTGGTATTTCAGCTCGGGCGTGGCGTGCAGAAGCTGGTTCGTGTTCAGGTTCACCAGTTGGGTGTAGAACAGGTTGATGAGCAGCTTCGCCTCGGCCAGCTTGTTGGCCGGAATGCCCAGGTAGATCGACATGCGCCGCTTGCGCACGTCGCGCAGGTCGAAGTCGTTCGCCGACGTGGCCGCGTCCACGATGGGGCTGGCCCACATCGTCAACGGCACGTTGAACGTCGCCA
Source organism: Thiobacillus sp. (assembly GCA_019911765.1). GTDB lineage: Bacteria > Pseudomonadota > Gammaproteobacteria > Burkholderiales > Thiobacillaceae > Thiobacillus. The sequence continues at coordinate 3,108 of JAIOJU010000180.1, read as the reverse complement.
TGATGGACGACAGCGTGTTGTCCGAGGTGGACGTAAAGCGGTTGATCGCATCGACGCATTCACTCGACAGCGGCGGCAAGCCTTCGCCGTCCCACTCGGTCAACGGCACGAGCGTCTTCGTAATCTCGCCCGTTTCCTCGTCCACTTCTTCAACCTCGCGGTAGTTCCGCTGGTTGATGATGCCTTGCAAGTGATCCTTGATCGGCTGGCCCTTGCCCGACGACTGGCGCAGCAGCTCGCCGATGGTTCGCGGCAGCGTGGGCGTCTCGCACAGGTACAGCGTCAGGCCCAGGAACAGGTTGCGCGCTGCATCATCGAAAAACGCATCGCGGCCTTCGCCGGGATAGAGCGAGTAGCCAATCGCCAGGATGTCCGTCACCCGCATGCGCGGGTCATCGCTGATGTACCCCAGGGGGTTGTAGCGGTGCGTCTTGCCGTTCAGCGGGTTGCCCTCGGCGTCCTCGGCAATCGAGAACGGGTTGAACAGATAGACCTCTTGCCCCCACTTCCTGCGGAACTTGGACGTGATGAGGAAGTTTTCCAGCTTCACGTCCATTGCCACGACCGACTCGGCCCAATTGAGCAGGTTCGGGATGACGATGCCGACACCCTTACCCGAGCGAGTCGGCGCGGCCAGCAGCACGAATTGCATGCCGGCGAACATCAGGAAGCGGTTCTTCCACTTCCCGATGATGATGCCGGTCTTGTCGAACAGCCCGGCCTTGGCAATCTCCGGCGTCTTGGCGAAGCGGGCTTCGCCGTGCAGCGTCCGCACGTCGCGCAGCGCCGCAATCGTCAGCACGATGGGCACGCCGTAGCCCACGGCCGCCGCCACGATCATGGACACCGTGAGGCGCTTCGCCACGACCGGATCGTTTTGGTAGAACTGCCAGTACGTCCACCACGTCGAAAAGTCGGTCTTGCCGAACGGGTTCGCCTTGCTGAACAGGAAGAAGACGAACCCCGACAGCCATACGATGCCCACCGTCGCGGCGATGAACACGGCCAACCCGAACAGCCACTTCACCCACTTAGGCATTTCCATATCAATCCCCTTTGGTGACAGGCCGCCGACCTGGCCAGCTCGCCGGCGTCACCATCCAGAAAAACAAAATGGTGACGAACAGATCCACCAGGTTGGATGCGTTCGTCACCACAGCAGCGGCTTTGCCGCCTTTCCCCACCCCGGCCACGGGCCGGAGGGGGCGGCGTGCATGATTGGCGACAGGCGCAGCTCCTCAATCGCGCGGGCCTGTCGCCATCGCCCTACGCATCGGCCGGGGCCGGTGCGCGTTTCAGCTTCGGCTCGTACCACAGCTCGGTGATGTGGCGGCCGAAGTCGCCGTACACGTCGTTATGCACATGCACCACGACATCCACCACCATGTAGAGCAGGCGGCGGATGACCGCATAGGGAAGCGTCCGGCCCTGGCGGTTCTGGAGCACCATCAAGCCCAGGCGCTCGAACGTGAGTTCGGCGGAACCGGCGTGGCAGCTCGTGATGCTGCCGCCGTGGCCCGAGGCGGCCACGTTGATGAAGTCGAACGTCTCGCCGCTGCGCAGCTCGGCCAGCAGGATGCGAGTCGGCTTCATGCGCAAGCAGCTCTTGAGCAGCGCCGCCGCCGTCACGGGCGCGTTTTCTTCTTCCTTCGCCTCGGACGGGTAGAACAGATGGACGTGGTTCGGATGGTTCGGCAAGAACAGCTCGGGCACGTCTTCAATCGTGATGATGCGCTGATCCTGGGGAATCTCCTGCATCAGCGCCTTCATGAAGGTGGTCTTGCCCGAGCCGGTTTCGCCCGCCACCACGATGACCTTTTCGAGCTGGACGGCCCGACGCAGGAAGCCGACGTAATCCTGCTTTTCCTTGAGCTGCAAAAGCTCCAGCTCGTCGGGACTCAGGTCGGCGCTGATCGGGCGAATGTGGGCGAAGAAGTCTTGCTTCGCGTAGTCATCCAGCGTGCGAACCGTGAAGGACGGCTTTCGGATCGTGACCGAAATCGTTCCTTGCTCGCACGCGGGCGGCATCACGATTTGCACACGCTCGCCTTGCGGCAGGATGGCCGAGAGGATCGGCCGCACGTCCGACACGTCGTTGGACGAGAACTTGGCGACGGCCGTCGCCAGCGAACGCAGATGCTCGTAAGTGAGAGCCGGCGCTTCGTGCCGTTCCCACTTGCAAGCCCTTTCGCACCACACTTCACCCGGCCGGTTCACGCAGACTTCCGTGATGGCCGGATCGCCCATCCAGGTGGCGAGCGGTTGAAGGTGGAAATCGACCGAAGTCGCGCGGTTCAGCGAGGCCGCGAGGTATTCACTGGTTGGTTGCTGCGACATCGTACACGCTCGAAAAGTCCAGATCGCGGGCGATATAGACACCGACTTGCTCGCCCTGATTTTTGTAGAGGGTTGGCGGAATGTTGATGGTGTTCTTCAACGCTTCCGCCGCCATATTTTGGGTGGCCTCGCCCGTGCTGCTGAAATTGATTTGGCCGCTGTTGTTGTTCGTGCCCTGGGTGGCATAGCGTGCAACGTCATCGACCAGACTCAGCATCAGCGCGCCGCCGAATCGCTGCCAGAAGTGGTTATCAATGTAGCCCGGCAGGCCCGCGCCGCCGAGCGGATCGGTGCCTGGGGAATCCAGGTTGATGACCACGCCGTTCGGCGTCTTGATGCGCGACCACAGCACGAAGATGCGGGCCATGCCCTGCCGCATGTTCGATTGGTACTCGCCCGAAATGGTCGAACCGCGTTCGACCAGCAGCACCTTGCCGTTGTCGCTGTAGATGTTGCGCGTCACGACGCAGGCCGTCATGCCCGGCACCGTGCTATCGCGCTTCGTTTGAAGCGCGCGGTCGATGAAGCTGCCTTTCGCCAGGATGAATTTGCGATTGCCCAGGTGCCCGGCCTTGCGCGACGGCGTGCGCGTCGAAGACAGCAGGGCCGAGAGGCCGCCACCTTCGGGCGGCGGTGCCGCGCGGCCCGGCTGGCCGCCCGCGCCGTCCGGTGAGTTGCAGCGTGGTGTAGGCAACCAGGGCATAGACCATGGTGGCCAGACCCAGGGCCAGGAGGACCTCCACCAGGGTGAAGCCGCGGCCGTGCCGGCGT
>JAIOJU010000179.1 GCA_019911765.1 Thiobacillus sp. | reverse complement strand
GCCGAGCAGTACGCTCTTGCCCACGCCGGAACCGGCGAACAGGCCCATGCGCTGGCCACGGCCCACCGTCAGCATGCTGTTGATGGCACGCACACCGACATCGAGCACATCGACGATCGGGGCACGCGACAAGGGGTTGGCCGCGCGGTTGTTCAGCGGGGCGGTGGTTGTCGCGGCGAGGGGTCCCAGGTTGTCGAGGGGGCGCCCGCTGCTGTCGAGCACCCGGCCCAGCAGGGCATCGCCGACCGGCAGGTGGCGGGCGCGGTCGCTTGGCCGCCTGCGGGGATGCTTGACCTGGCCCAGGCCGGGCAGGGTGGGGATGACCTCGACCGGGAAGACGCGCGAGCCCGGCACGATGCCCTCAACGTCGCTTTGCGGCATGAGAAACAGGCGGTCTCCCGAAAAACCCACCACCTCGGCCTCGAGCTGCGAGCCATTGGGCAGGGGAACGGTGCAGGCGCTGCCGACCGGCAGTTTGAGGCCGACCGCTTCCATCACCAGACCGGCCACGCGCGTTACGCGTCCCGACACCTGCATCGGCTCGGCAATGGCCAGCAGTTCGCTGCAATCCTGCAGGTAGGCTTTCCAGCGGGTGGTATGGGCCTGGGTATCCATCAGGCAACCAGCCAGTCCGATTCCTTGCCCAGCGCGGCAGTCAGGCGCTGCCAGCGGGTGGGCAAGGATGCATCAATTTGATTGTTGGCCGTTTCAACACGGCAGCTTCCGGGTTCCAGTTGCGTATCGCTGGTGAGTTGCCAGCCTATCTTGGTCAGTTCGTCGCCCATGCCCTCCTGCACCAGAACCACGTCGCCTGGATTCAGGTACAGCATGGCCGGCTGGCTGAATGCCGGCAGATAGCGCACGGCCTCGCGCACGATGGGAATGATCCGTTCGGGTTGCACCGCCAGCGTGGATTTGAAAAGTGCCCGCGCAAGGTCGATCGACAGATCCAGCACCTGCTGGGAGATGGCCTCATCGGCCTGGTTGATTTCAGCGGAGAAGGCATCGACCAGATTGCGCAGCCGGGCTGTTTCAAGGGCAGCTTCCTTGCGTCCCTCGGCGACTCCTTCGGCATGGCCGGCGTCGTAGCCTTCCTGCCGGGCTTGCTCCTGAATGGCGCTGATCTGTTCGATGGTCGGAAGCGAAACGCCGTTGTAATCGTCTTTTTTCGCGGATTTTCCGCCTGTCTCGAAGCTGTCCAGTTCCCATGGCTGGCAACTCGTCTGGTCTTCCTTGAGGATGACGCAACTAGACATATGCTTCTTCTCCCTTTGCCCCAAGTGAAATCTGGCCTTCATCAGCCAGGCGACGGACGATCACCAGGATTTCCTTCTGCTGGGCCTCCACTTCGGACAAACGGACCGGACCTTTGGATTCGAGGTCATCCTTCATCATTTCTGCGGCACGTTGCGACATGTTCTTGAATATTTTTTCGCGCATCTCTTCCGAGGCACCCTTGAGCGCGATGATGAGCGAATCGGACTGCACTTCGCGCAACAGCAACTGGATGCCGCGATCTTCGATGTCCAGGATGTTCTCGAATACGAACATCTGGTCCATGATCTGCTGGGCCATGTCGGGATCGTAGTTTTTCAGGTGTTCCATGGCGGAGGACTCGTTGTCGCCGCCCATGAAGTTGAGGATGTCCGCTGCCACGTTGATCCCGCCCATGACCTGCTTCTTCATGACGTCGTTGCCGGACAGCAGTTTGGACATCACATCATTCAGTTCGCGCAGCGCCGCAGGCTGTACGCCGCTCAGCGTGGCGATGCGCAGCAACACGTCATTGCGCAGACGTTCCGTGAAGTTGTTGAGCACGTCGCAAGCCTGGTCGCGCTCAAGGTGCACCAGGATGGTTGCAATGGTCTGGGGATGTTCGTTATTGACGAGATCGGCGACCGATTCGGGGTCCATCCATTTCAGGCTTTCGATGCCGCTGGAATCGCCGCCGCCGCCCAGGATCCGGTTCAGCAGCGAGGACGCCTTGTCATCGCCCAGTGCCTTGGTGAGCACGCTGCGGATATAGTCATCCGAATCCACGCCCAGCGATGAATTCTGGTCTGCAATCTGATTGAAGTCATGCAGCACCGTTTCCACTTCATTCTGTGCGATGGATTTCATGCTGGTCATGGCCGCGCCCAGTTTCTGGACTTCTTTTGGACCGAGAAACTTCATCACCTCTGATGCGCCTTCCTCGCCCAGCGCCAGCATCAGGATTGCGCCCTTGACGACGCCGCTGTTATCACTCATTGCTGCCTACCCAGGTTTTAACGATATTGGCGACCACGCGTGGATCTTCGCTGGCCATTCTTTGCGCACGTGAAAGGTTGTCCTGATAATTCCGCTGGCCGTCCGGCAAGCCCATCATTCCGCCATTGGCACCAACCTGTGCGTGCAGATCATGGCTGGGGCCGGGCGGCGGAAGCAGGGGTGTTTCGGATATCTTCTTCAGCAGGGGCTTGAGCATGCGCAAATACAGCAGCAGGAGTGCGATTGCCATCAGGATGTACTTGCCGGTGTCCTTGGCCATCTGGATATTTCCGGGTTCTTTCCATAGCGGCAGTTCGGGTATGGCTTCCTGTTCCGTGGTTGCAAAGGGGCTGTTCACCACGTTAAGGGTGTCGCCACGCTCCTGGTTGAAGCCCATGGCTTCCTTGACCAGATTGGTGATCTGGGTGGTTTCGGCTTCGCTCAAGGGTTTCATCGAAACCTTGCCGTCCTTGTCGGTGGTTTTCTTGTAATTGACGACCACGGCAACGGACAGGCGCTTCAGGCCGCCGCTGCCTTGCTGCACATATTGAATGGTCTTGTCGATTTCGTAATTGACCGTCGCATCCTTGCGTATGCTGGCAGTGGGCGAGGCGGCCTGGCCCGAGCCTGCGGCTTGCCCTGCTGCAGTGATTGGCGCGGTGGCGGGAGCGGGTGGCTGGTTGGTGAGCGCACCCGGTACGCCGCCGGCAATGGCGCCGCCGTTCGTGGATTCGCTGGTCTGCTGGCTGCGGACCACCATGGCCTCCGGCGTCTGGTTCGGCTTGTAGGATTCAACCGCCTGCTCGCTGCGGGAGAAGTCCACATCGGCCGTCGCCTCGGCCCGCACATTGTTGGGACCCACAATCGGGCTGATGATGGATTCGATGCGCTTGGTGATGCTTTGCTGCAGATCCTGCACGTATTTGATCTGGCTCGGGTCCATGCCATTGATGCTGGCGGTCTTGCCGGTCTCGGACAGCAGATTGCCGTTCTGGTCGACGATGGTCACGTTCTTGACCGGCAGTTCGGGCACGCTGCTGGCGACCAGATGCACAATGGCGCTGACCTGCTGCGTATCCAGGGTACGTCCGGGATGCAGATTGAGCAGCACCGAGGCCGTGGGGGCTTTCTGCTCGGACACGAACACCGAATCCTTCGGCATGGCCAGATGCACGCGCGCGGCCTGCACCGAAGAGACCGATTCGATCGAGCGTGCCAGCTCACCTTCCATGGCACGCTGGAAATTGACCCGTTCGATGAACTGGGATGAGCCCAGCTTCTGGTTTTCCATCAGTTCGAAGCCGACATTGCCGCCCTTGGGCAGGCCTTGCGAGGCAAGCTTCAGACGTGCGTCATACACATGGCTGGCGGGTACCAGCACGGCACCGCCGCCTTCTGCAAATTTGTAGGGGATGTTCATTTTCTCGAGTTCGGCGACAATCGCGCCGCCGTCCCGATCGCTGAAGTTCGAAAACAGCACGCGGTAGTCCGGCTGCTGACCCCACATCCAGACCGCCCCCATGACCGCGACCACGGCAGCCACGCCGAACATCATCATGATTTTTCGGCCGCCTGCTGTCCGGGTAAAGTCCATGACATTGCCCGAAGCCACCATTTCGCCTGCACCCGCCATTATTTTTTCTCCCTCGTTCCGGTGTCATGGCGCGCCCTGTTTCTGATTGCCTGGATTTCGAGTGTTGATCGCACGTCGTATCGCCCCATGAGGATGTTTCTATGTGATCAAATTATCGGCACTGGCAGACATTTCAAAAGAGGGAATAGACGCCGCTTTCCAGTGCTTATCGAGCTTATGACTTGTCGCCGGGCTGATAAGGTGAGCACGTGGGAAACCGCCTGAACAGGCGACCGGATGAGCAAGGGAGGGCAAAATGAGCGTAGGCATGATCGATACCAGCAGGATCGAGGCGATGGTGGCGCAGCTGAAAACAGCTGCGGCACGCGCCAATCCTGCCAGCGACAATCCGCTTCAGGCCAAGGAAGCCGCAGGTGCGGTTAACTTCCAGTCGGCCCTGAAATCCTCGATAGACCAGGTCAACAAGGTGCAACTGCAGGCACAGGACATGGCGCAGCGCTTCGAAATGGGCGACACATCCGTGAGCCTGTCCGATGCCATGCTCTCGTTGCAGAAGTCCACCATCGCTTTTCAGCAGACGGTCCAGGTACGCAACAAGCTGGTTCAGGCCTATCAGGAAATCATGAATATGGGCGTTTGATACGGGCCCGGACTGGTAGTCAGGCAGAACACACGGATTGACCCAGAAATGGCAGCTGAAACGCTGCCATTTCTGTTTGGGTGTTTTCAGGCCTTATTCAACGCGCAGCGCCTTGCGCAGGGCATCGGCCAGATCCTCGGTCACAAACTTGGCCACATAGGCATCCGCCCCCACTTTCTTGACGTGGGCCTCATTGGCCGAGCCCGTCAGAGAAGAGTGAATCACCACAGGAATCGTGCTGAAACGCGGGTCCTGCTTGATGTTGCGCGTCAGCGTGAAGCCATCCATTTCAGGCATTTCCAGGTCGGTCAGTACCAGTGCAATCTTGTCGTGCACCGTATGGCCATCGGTTTGCGCCTTGGCGGAGATGGCCTGCAATTGATCCCACGCCTCCTTGCCGGTCTTGCACATGATGTAGGGCAGGCCCATGGCAGTCAGGCCTTCCTCGATCATGGTGCGTGCGACAAGCGAGTCGTCGGCGGCCAGGATCACGGTGCCGGGCTTGAGCTGGACTTTGGGCCCGATGCGCTCGGGATTAACTTCCAGTTCATTCGAGGGCATGACCTGGCGCAGGATGGTCTCGACGTCGAGCACCTGGGCCAATTGATCGCCATTTTCCCCGTTCAGCCGGGCAATACTGGTAACCATGCCGCTTGCGGCGTTGCCCTCGGCCGACAGGACCTGTTTCCAGTCCAGACGCACGATGTCCTCAACCGATTCAACGGCAAATGCCTGGGTGGTGCGCGCGTACTCGGTGATCAACAGAATATTCAGCCCGGTTTTCGGTGTGCAGCCCGCCACCCCAGGCAGATCGATGACTGGCAGGATCTGCCCGCGCAAGTCGACCATGCCCATCATGTGCGGAGGGGAGCCTGCCACGGCAGTGATCACTGGCATCGGGATGATTTCCCTGACCTTGAATACGTTGATGCCGAACAGCTCGGCACGATCGAGCGCGGCATCATGGCCGAGGCGAAAGAGCAACAATTCCAGCTTGTTGGAGCTGGTCAGGTTGGTTCTTTCGTCAATTTCCTGCTGGATCGTTTGCATGGGTGAATCTCCTTGAAGCAAATATAGGGGTGTTTGGTGTGCTAGAGGCTGTTGCGCCGCTCCAGCTCGAGACTCATGATGAAGCGCTGCAGGGTGGCAGCCATGTCCTTGGGCAGGCCGATAAACTTGCAGCCCAGACGGGTCTGGAAGGCGCCATTTGCCAGGCGGATTTGTGCCGAATTCCGGACTTCCATCGGGGTGACGATCACGTCCATGTCGGGCAGCAACAACCGGCAATCCGGCAGGATTCGTCCGGTTTCCGCGCCCAGGCGACCGCCGGATTCGGCGATGGCCACGCCGCCTCCGCCAATATCGACAATGTTCGCATGGATCGGATCAGGGTCGTTTTCCGATGTCGATGGAACGATGCATTTGACGGAACTCGACATGGGTACGTGGACCCTGAAATGCTCCCTGCGCTGCAGGCGGATGATCGATTTGGGCAGCGCGATACGCAGTGCCGGCAGTTTTTCGTAATCGCATAATGTGACTGCCCCGGTCTTGAACGAGATGGATACGCCCTCGAGCTGGGTGATGAACTCGGCGCCCTTGCCGGACAGAAGTTCATGGTTGAGCGCATCACCGCGGGCCACATCGAGTATCAGCATATTGGTGCGTTCGTTGACCGCAATGATGGAGGTGACGACGATCTGCCTGCTGTTAGGCAGGTCCAGGTTGACCAGTAAGCGGCGTTGCTGGATCGCACGCAACAAGAACAGAATTTCCGAGCGCGAATGGATGGCGTAGTTTTCCAATATCTTTTCGCGGTCCAGGTGGGCGTCGTTGAGCTGCATCGTGGGTGAAGACATATTCATCAAGCGTTAGGGCCCGGCAAGGCCTGTTTATCGGTTTCTTCCAGTTGATAGAGCCAGGCCAGCAACTCGGCGACTGCAATATACAGTTGCGGCGGGATATGGCTGTCCAGGTCGATTTGCATCAGCAAGGCCAGCAACTCCCGCGATTCATGGACATACACACCCGATGCACGGGCTCTCTCTATGATGTTGTCGGCCAAAATTCCCTTACCTTTAGCGACCACGCGCGGGGCCGTATCGCCACTGCGATAGGCAAGGGCTGCTGCGGCACGTTGTGGATCAGGGTTTGGCATCGTTTTGCACCGTCACGGCATGCAGCTCGCAACCTGCCGTGGTGAGCTGTTCGACCAGGCGCGCATGGTTGGCCTGCAGCAGCGGCGCGGTTTCCGGCTGCTCCGGCACCATGCGGATGCTGAACGCCTGCTGTGCATCCAGCTTGATATACACCTCTACATTGCCAAGTCTCGGCAGGCTCAGCTTGAGACGCGATTCCCAGCCGGTTTTGTCCTCGGAGGGTTCGTGGGAAGCGGAATCGCCGGATGGTGAGCCGGTTTCCTGCCGGATCTGCCATTCCAGCATCTGGCCGGGCCATAGTTCCCCGCGCCAGGCGAATTGGGGTGATTCCAGAACCTGCAGTTGCTGCGACAGCAAGGTATGCATGGGATTGGCGGGCCGGTCAGCCACATCGCTGGAATGGAGCAGGGCCAGTGCGGCAGCTGAGCGTGCTGTTTCACCTGTCTGCCGGTTTTGCGGTTCCTGCATCAAACCATCCAGACTGTCCTGACCGACCACCCAGTTTGCCAGGTGCGATTCATAAAACAGGCCGCTGCGTACCAGTGCGGAGCGCAGCGCAAGCGCCAGCTCGGCGGGCGCAGCGGTGGGCTGCTTCAGCAGGGCGGCGGCAGGGGTCAGTGTGGGCAGGGCACGCTCGGGTACATGCTGCATGATGTCGCTCAACATGCGTGCGGTCTGGCTGAGTTGCGGGGTATCGGCTGCGGTGCTTGCCGCTGTTTCGAGCAGAAAAACCGGCTGCGGCAGATGCCCGGCAAAACGCAGGCGCAGCGACTCGCCTACTGTTGCTTGCGGGGGCAGACGCATGGCAACGGTCTGGCCGTCGATTTCGACCAGTGCAATGCCCTTGCTCAGGCTCTTCACCTGGCCGGTGAGTGCCTGGCCGACGGTCAGATGCGCGAAGGTGAGGCGCGGTGCGGCCTGGTCGCGTTCAGTGGCATTTTGTGCAGGTTGTACGCCTACCAGTCCGGCTACCGGGCGGTCCGGCGCATCCCGCGCGAGCGGGACATCCAGAACGCGTGCCAGGTACTGAACCGGAAGCATGGGGGGCAGGACAGGCCTTATGCCCGCTGCGCTCCATAGGCATGCACACCACGCTGGCCGGTTCGCGTCATGTGCAATTGCTGCTGCAGCTCGTGCATGTGCGGTTCGGTCAGGGCACGAATCTTTGCGTCATTTTGCAGGATCGAGCGAATGATGGCGATCTTGCTGCGCTGCTCTTTCTCGTTCAGCCGCACCTGTGTGGATTGCATCAGATTGCCGACATGGGCCTTGCACTGTTGTTCCAGTTCGGCCAGTTGATCCCATTCGCCCAGCCGCGCCGCATCCAGCATGCTGCCGGTCAGCTCGGAGAGCGATTCATAAGTGGTGAGAATTCCGTTGCTGGTCATCATTGCAATCTCCGAATCAGGCTGCTATCGAATGTTGGGAAGAATGGGGGGCAGGGTGAGCCAGGGTACCGATCTGTTCCCAGGCGCCATGCAGTTCGCGCAGCAGGCCCAGCACTTCTTCCAGAGGTGCAACCTCATTCTTGATGTGGGCAAGCATCAGGCGCTGGTTCATGTAGGCGTACAGCGAATCCAGTTGAAGGGCGATATCACCGCCCTGTTTGGGGTCAAGCGCAGCGTGCAGACCTTCCAGAATAATGGTGCTGGCCTTGGATATGGCGGCGGATTTCTTGGGTATGTCGCCTTCATTTATATATTTGATGGCCATCCGCACCGCAAGCTCGGCGCCTTCGTACAACATGACAATCAGGCGGTGCGGGCTGGCCGCGACGACGCCGGTTTCCAGGCCGAGGTTGGCATAGACATGGGCTGCGTTTCTGGAATTCGTGTACACGTCTTTCTCCTGATTTATTTGCTGCTGCCGAGTTGCTGGGACAGAAAGGTGCTGGTGCTGTTCATGCTGCTGAGCATGATGTTCAGATTGGTATATTCACGGATGTATTTTTTCTCCAGGGCCGACATCTGGTTTTCCAGTTTGTCGATTTCATCATTACGATTCTTGACGAATTCCTTGAGGCTTTGCGTACGCGTGTCGATCAGGCCGCCGGCTCCCAGTGTGGATGAGGCCCAGTCTTCCAGCCGGGTGGCGAAGCCTGTCGACGACGAGAACAAATTGGTCACGTCGCTGAAATCGGTTGATATCGCGCTGTCAAGCTTGCTGCTGTCCAGCAGCAGCGAACCATCCTTCTGGAATGAAATGCCAACCTGGGCAAGCGAGGTCAGGGTGCCGCCGCTTGCGGGCGTATTGAAGATGCTGCGCAGCTGGTCCTGCATGGTGCGCAAGGTGCCATCGCCAGCCAGCGTGCCTGCCGTTTTGGCGTCAGAGCCATAGGCGGAGCGGGACTTGATCTGGCTGGCCAGGGAATTATAGGCCTCGACAAATCCGGATGCTGCTGTATTGATGGCCGTGCTGTCACGTGCAACCGTCAGGCTGGAGGGTGTAGCCGTGGTGTTCTTGAGCGTCAGTGTGACGCCCTGTATGGCTTCGCTGACGGTGTTGGACGCGCTGGTGATCGCGATGCCGTTCACCGTGAGATCGGCATTCTGCGCGGCCAGGGTCTGGGTCAGGTTTTGCGTGCCTTCGGGGTCGTAGCCCAGCAGGCTGTCGATGGTGCCGTCTCCGCCACTGGTGGTGATCTTGAAGCTGTTGCTGGCGCCGGAACTGGTCGAGGTCAGCGCAAGGCGGTAGGGCGTGCCGCTGCCGTCATTGACGATGGTCGCGGTGACGCCTGCGGCGGCGGAGTTGATCGCATCCCGTATGCCTTCGAGGGTGTTGTTGGTGCCATCGATGGTGATGCTTGTAGTGCCGCTGCCGTTGGACGTAAAGGTCGCGCCGCTGTAGATTCCGTTGGTCAGCGTGCCGCCGCTGATGGTGCCAAGATCGAAAGTGACCGTAGTGGACGTGCCGTTACCAATGGCGGCGGTGCTGCTGGCTTGTCCTGCGGCAACCAGGTTTTGCGACTGCGCCAGCTTGCTCACGTTCACCGTATACGTACCGGGCACTGCGGTGCTGCCGGCTGAGGCGGACAGAAGGCTGGCATCGGACGGCGTGGCGGCGACTTTCTGCAGATTGGTATTCAGGGTTTTGGCTGCAGTTTGAAAGCTCGATACCAGGCTGCTGAGCGTGCCGTAGGACGAAATCTTGGTTTCGTAGCTGCTGACTCTGGCGTTGAGCGTGTCGATGGGCCGACGCTCGACCGCCATCAGTTGCGAGACGAGGGCGGGGACATCGAGAGCGGTCGTGCTTGATGACGTAATGGCCATGGTGAACCTCCTGGCTCAAGCCTTTTGTTTCAGCAGCAGACCCTGCTGGAATTGTTCGATCCCACGTGAAATGGCCAGGGCCTCTTCAGAGGGATACTGGCGAATCAATTGGCCTGTGCTGGTATCCAGCATCT
>JAIOJU010000178.1 GCA_019911765.1 Thiobacillus sp. | reverse complement strand
TGTCATGCCTGCGTGCCGGTGCGGGTTGACGTGGCCGGTTTCGTGCCCAATCGCACCCAGCGCCGCTGCCTCAAGCGCAACCGGCATCTGTCTGCGCGCTTTCTGCCGCTGGACTTCAAGGACGAGCACTATGCGCTGTATCGTGCCTATCTCGGCAGCCGCCATGCCGGCGGCGGCATGGACCGCGACGAGCCGGAGCAATACACGAATTTCCTGCTGTCCTCCAACGTTGACAGCGTGCTGGTCGAATTTCGCGAGGGCGACACGCTGGTGATGGTCTCGGTGGTGGATCAGGTCGACGATGGCCTGTCGGCGGTCTACACCTTCTTCGACCCCGCGCGTGCGCAGGACAGCCTGGGCGTCTACGGCGTGCTGTGGCAGATCGAACTGGCGCAGCGCCTGGAACTGCCTTATCTCTATCTCGGCTACTGGATCGCCGAAAGCCGCAAGATGGCGTACAAGAAACAGTACCCACCGCTGCAGGGCTTGCTCGAAGGGCGCTGGCAGGTGCTGGACGAGTGAGATTCTGGCTGGCGCTGATCTTGATGGCGGGGTTGCAGGGTTGCGCGCTTACGGTCAGCGACCCGCGTGCGCTACGCCCGATCGACAGCTTCGTCCCGCTGGCAAGCGATGCGCGTGTCTGGGTCGAGCCGGGTTATGAAGACTATGGCGAGCGCGTGGCCGCCGCGTTGCCTGCAGCCATCGAACTGGTCGAACAGGCGCACTACCTGCCTTTTGCCCGGCCCCCGCGCGTCCATGTGTGCGGCACGGACGACTGCTTCAGGCGCTATGTGATGACCCCCAGATTGTCCGCCGCCGTGGTGCCGGATAACCGCCTCATCCTCTCGCCCAACCTGGATGGCCGCGAAAGCCATCGTCTGCAAACCCTGCTGACACACGAACTGGCGCACCTGCATCTGGGGCAGCGCATCGGCCACTATCACAGCACCTTGCCGGTCTGGTTCCACGAAGGCTGGGCCTCGCTCACCGCCGAGGGCGGCGGCGCGGAATATACAAGCGACGACAAGGTGTTCGAATCCATCCGCGCCGGCCGCAAGGTCAATCTCGACGTGCGCGATGCGCCCGACAAACGCCACCGCGCCAGCGCGTCCGGTCTTTCCATCCACGATTTCTACCGCCAGTCCATGCTGCTGGTCAGCTGGCTCAAGGCGCAGGACGAAGCACGCTTTCGCGCCCTGGTGCTCGCCGTACAGGCCAACACCGATTTCGAAATCGCCTTCTGGAATGTCTACGGCCAGGCGCCCGCCACCCGGCTCAGCGCTTTTTACGATGGCGTTCTGGGCGATAATCAACCCGTTCAAGCCGCTCCGGCCCGACCTTAAACCTAGCTAGCCATGAAACCTTATCTTGATTTGATGCGCCACGTGCTCGAGCACGGCACCCGTAAAGACGACCGCACCGGCACCGGCACCCTCTCGGTGTTCGGCTGGCAGATGCGCTACAACCTCGCCGAAGGCTTTCCACTCGTTACCACCAAGAAATGCCACCTGCGCTCCATCCTTCACGAACTGCTGTGGTTCCTGCAGGGTGACACCAACATCAAATATCTCAAGGAAAACGGCGTCTCGATCTGGGACGAATGGGCCGACGAGAACGGCAACCTCGGCCCGGTTTACGGCCATCAGTGGCGCTCGTGGCCCAAGCCGGACGGCGGGACGATTGATCAGATCAGCGAAGTGGTGAATACGCTGAAAACCAACCCCGATTCGCGCCGTATCATCGTCTCGGCCTGGAACGTCGCCGACCTCGACAAGATGGCGCTGGCACCGTGCCACGCCTTCTTCCAGTTCTACGTCGCCGACGGCAAGCTCTCCTGCCAGCTGTATCAGCGCAGCGCCGACATCTTCCTCGGCGTGCCTTTCAATATCGCTTCGTATGCACTGCTCACGCTGATGATGGCGCAGGTCACCGGATTGCAGCCAGGTGATTTCGTCCACACCCTCGGCGACGCACACCTCTATTCCAACCACCTCGACCAGGCACGCGAGCAGTTGAGCCGCGAACCGCGCCCGCTGCCGACGATGACGCTGAATCCGGAGGTGAAAGATATCTTCGCGTTCCGCTTCGAGGATTTCACCCTCAGCGGCTACGACCCACACCCGGCGATCAAGGCGCCGGTGGCGGTTTGAAGGGTGAAGGGTGAAGGGTGGCGCACCCACACACCCGTTCGGCCTGAGCCTGTCGAAGGCCAGGCATCCGCCCATGTTTCGACAAGCTCAACACGAACGGATTGCCGGATACAAAGTGCTGAAACAATAAAAACAGGGACAACATGAATCAGAAAAAACCGCGTGTCAGCGTCATCGCCGCGCTCGCCAGAAACCGCGTCATCGGCATCGAAAACCGCCTGCCGTGGCGGCTGCCGGAAGACCTCGCCCACTTCAAGGCGCTCACGCTCGGCCACCCCATCCTCATGGGCCGCAAGACCTTCGAATCGCTCGGCCGCCCGCTACCCGGGCGCACCAATATCGTCATCACCCGCAATCCCGACTACTGCAAGGATGGCTGCCTGGTTGCCGCCTCCATCCCCGCTGCGCTGGCCTTGTGTGCAGACGTGGATGAGGTGTTCTTCATCGGCGGCGCCGAACTCTACGCCCAGGTCATCCCGCTGGCCGACCGGCTGTATCTGACCGAAGTGGACATCGAAGCCGAGGGTGATGCCTGGTTTCCCGAGTATGACCGCAGCGCGTTCAGGCAAGTCTCGCGCGAGTCGCACACCGGAGAGAAGGGCGATGCGCTGCGGTTTGATTTTGTGGTGTATGAGCGCAAATCAGCCTGAACTTGCGGTCTGGAAAATAGCGCGTAGGTTGGGCCGGATGAGGTAACCCGGCACCCAGGCCGGAGAAATCCCCGGCTTTTTTAGTCTGGCTGAATTGACAACCGATGCTTAACAGTTAACAATTTGTCATGATTAAATCGTTCCGGCATAAAGGGCTTGAGGCGTTTTTCAGGACGGGCAGCAAGAAGGGCATACAGCCCCATCATGCGGCCAGACTGCAACTTCAACTCGCCGCACTGGACAACGCAACCGGGCCGGAAGATATGAATGCACCGAATTGGCGGTTGCATGAATTGAGTGGAAGCCTGGTTAGCCACTGGTCTGTCTGGGTGAATGGCAACTGGCGGCTGACATTCCGTTTCGAGAGTGGCGATGCCGAACTGGTTGATTACCAAGATTATCATTGAAAGTGTGAAACATGACCCGAATGCATAACCCCCCTCATCCCGGCGCCGTGTTGCGTGAGTGGATTCCGGAGACGCTGAGCGTGACTCAGGCAGCAGCTGATTTGCATGTGTCGCGTGTTTCCCTGAGCAAGATACTGAATGGCAAGGCCGGGATTTCCGCCGACATGGCGATCCGGCTGTCGCGGTGGCTGGGTACGTCTCCGGATATGTGGATCGGGATGCAGGCCCAGTACGACTTGTGGCAGGCGGGGAAACTCAAGCAGCCGAAGATTCAGCCCTTGCTCAAGCAGGCGGCTTGATAGGGTGTGACGGGAAACAAGGACACCAGAATGGATGATAAAGACAGCGGGAGTGCGGTATGAGCGGTTTACCCAAGTGCCCGCAGTGCGGGTCGGAATACGCCTACGAAGACGGCGTCATGGTTGTGTGTCCTGAATGCGCCCACGAATGGGCGAAGGATGCGGCAGCGACGACGGATGAAGCGCGTGTCGTGCGCGACTCCAACGGCAATGTGCTCGCGGATGGCGACACGGTGACGGTGATCAAGGATCTGAAGGTGAAAGGTTCGTCGTCGGTGGTGAAGGTGGGCACCAAGGTGAAGAATATCCGCCTGGTCGAGGGTGACCACGATATCGACTGCAAGATCGACGGCATCGGGGCGATGCAGCTGAAGTCGGAGTTCGTGAAGAAAATCTAGGGGGACGCTGAATAAGTTGCTTTGTTTTGTGGTTCGACAAGCTCACCACGAACGAAATCAACTACTTGCCGTTCATCCTGAGCTTGTCGAAGGAATCTCGTCGAAAGACTTGTTCAGTGTCTCCCTAGTGTCGTGAATCAGAGAACACCAAAAATAGAACGGGGCTACTGCCCCGTTTTGTTTTGCGGCATCCAGCGCACCTGCACGTACGGTGCGCTTAGTTTTTCCCACGTTGTGAAGCGATGTAGTCCTCCAGGTTCTGCTGCGTCACCAGCCCGACTTCGCCCGCCACGGTTTTGCCGCTGGGGTCGATGATGTAGGTGGTGGGCAGGGCAGGCACGGGGCCGAGCGGCGTCGTGCGTACCGGCCGGGTGCGCAGCACCGGGTAGGGAATGTTTTGCGCGGCGACGAAGGCTTGCAGTTCCTGCCGGCCGATGTCTTCGAAATTGATGCCGACCACGACGATGTCCTTGTCCCGGTGTTTTTCATGCAGCGATATCAGGTCGGGCAGTTCCTTGCGGCAGGTGCCGCACCAGGTAGCCCAGTAATTGACGATCACCCATTTTCCGCGGTACTGGTCGAGCGACTGCAGGCGGTCGTCGAGGTCGGGCAGGGCGTAGCCGGTGGCGTGGGCGAGTGCGCAGCCCACCAGCATCATTATGGAAACCAGTCCGTTCAGCCAGGTTTTCATGGAATAGGAATCTCTTGGATCAGTAAGAAAAAACCGCCCCGGTCCCCTTTGCGCAAGCGCTCGAGGGACGGGGGGCAGGGCCAGGCTTCCTCCCGAAAGCCTGGCAAGGGTGTCGCTCAGGGCAGCATGTTGTAGCTGATTTGCACGCCGGGATTCAGGGCGATGCCCGAATTGGTGGCGAGTGCTGCGGCGACGATCTTCTGCAGGTCATCCATGATGGCGCCCGGGACAGCTGCGAAGGCGATCTTCTCTTCTTCGGTGATATCCGCGAACAGGGCGCTCAGCATGAAGTGCGGGTCGAGGTAGCTGACCGCCAGCGTTTCCGGGGTGCCGTTGCCATCCTGGTCGATGATCTGCACGGTGACCTCGCATGGCAGCGCGGTCACGTGGTGCAGCCCGGTACCCATGGCCAGTTTGGCGTATTTGGGCGAACAGGCTTCGATCACGTGGTTGTTGCCGGGCAGGGTGAGCGGGGTGGCACGTGCCGAACGCCAGCTCGAACCGGCGCTGAGGATGCTGTCCAGCGGGACCCCGTCAACGATGGTCGGGTGCACGCCGGCGCTTGCGGTGCCGTTGATGCTCATGGTGTTGATGATGGCCTGCGTCACTGCCATGGATTCGGCCGCGGTGAATGCCGTGCCGTCTGCCTTGGTGTAGCCGACATGCTTGTAGGGCGACTGGTAGGGTGAATTCGCGACCACTTCGACCACTTCATCCATGCTCTTGTATTTCGGCCCCATCTGCTTGTCGACGACCTTGGTCTTCTTGTCGAATTCGGTCATTGCATGCAGCACGACAGCCCGGATCTCGGACTTGACCTGCGGCGGCAGGTCGGTGATCGCCTCGGCAAAGGCCGGATCGCTCATCTCGGCGCTGAACAGCACGTCGGTGAAGAACAGCGAGAAGATGGCGTTCGGATCGAGCATGTCGACATAGATGTGATCGTCGTCGTTCCAGATGGACACTTCACAGGGCAGTGCCGGGGTGTGGCTGTAGCCGTTGACGACCTTCTTGTCACTGACGATGGGCGACACGCCCAGGGCCTGCTTGGCATAGTGCTCGTTGCAGAAATCCAGCACGCTGGCTTTCTTGGTGTTGGCTGCAGTGACCGTGCCGGTTGCCAGGAAGGTGGGGTCATTGGGGTCGATCGGGAAGGGCGAGGGGATTTCGATGATGGCCTGGCTGATTTCGGCTGCTGTACAGGCAGCCGTGCCCGGATTCGAGCGACAGGTCTTCGAGGTGCCGCCCAGCACCCAGTCGACGCCCTTGATGACGCTGGTGCCGAGCACGGCCGAGTCATTGTTCAGGGCAACGAAATTGGCCAGCGCCAGGGCGGCGGCCTGTACCTTGGCGTAGGTGGCCTTGTGGTCGATCTGGCCATAGGCATCCCGAACGACCGGCAGCTTCGCCACGCGGTTGAAGGGGGTGATGGTTGCGAAGCCATCTTTTCCATACGCATGGGCATACGCATAGCCATTGCCGGCCACCGCTGACTGCATGCCAAGGCTCATGACCATGCCCAGGGCGGCTCCGCCGAACAGGGCTTTCTTGACCCAGCCGCTGACGGGGTTCTCTGTTTTTTTATGTGCGAATTGTTTCTTCATTTTGCTGCCTCCTCCAAGGATTGATCTGGTTCACCGCAGTGCCGCCCCGGATGCCGGAGATCGCCAGGCTTTGCCTTTTTGTCGATCCGGATCCGGAACTGGATACCAATCTATTCAGGGAAAGGGAGGAAAGCCAGTTAAAGATTCGTTGATATTCGTATGGATGTGTCCTGAAAAAATCCTATTCAAAACAATTGGATATGAATTGGTTGGTGTGCCTTTTAACGAAAAGTGACGGGGCGGACATAGGAAAAAGGCAAGCTGGCGTGTTTGTGCCGCGCAGCAGGGGGCAGCCGGAAAAACCGGGAGTCAGTTATCGGAAGGTTTGATGCCGGAGATCAGCAGGCGGAAATCGTTCAGGGCCTGCTGGAGCTTCTGGCGTTCCCCGGTCGACTTGCGGCCGAGTTGCCTGAGCACGAACTCGGCGGTATCGATGACTCGCTGGGTCCGGGGGTTCTTGGGGCAGGTGTCGATATTCAGGTACTTGTCCAGGGTCCGGGTCGTAGGCGTCGACTTGTCGATGTATACCGGCCAGATCCGGCTTTCTTCGGCCAGGTCCAGCTTGCTCTTGTTCAGGTCATGTTCCCAGCAGGCCAGCGCGCAGAGCATGACATGGACGACCTGCTCGCGCAGGGGCGGGCGACCGAGGCCGGGTTCCGTGCTCCCTGAGTCTGGCAGTTCGATGCTGGACGTGGCCGCCGTGAGGCCCGGCGCGCCACGGGCCAGTTCCAGCAGGCTGTTGAGCGATTGCTCGACCGCATTCATGCGCTGTTCATTGCGCTGGAAGCTGGAAACGACCGTCTCCGGGGAGGGGTACGCGTCGGCTCCCGGAATGGCGTTCAGCACGATGGCCAGCCCCCGGCCGCCCCGCATATCCAGCGCGCGGATCACGGCATCGCGCTCGAAGCGGGCGCCGTCCTTGCGGATGCAGGTGAGATGCGATTGCATTTTGCTGCTGGACGGGCTGGAATCCTTTACCAGGCCGGCAATATCGTCGCCAAACAGATCATTGAGATCGAGGTCGCCGATTTCGTCGGGTGCATAGCCGAACAGCGCGGCTGCGCCACGATTGAAATACACCGCTTCCTGGTCGTTGCCGAAGCACAGGATCGCGCTGTCATCCAGATCCAGCAGGCGTTCCAGGTCGTTCGTCCGCCGCCGCACCTGGCCGGCCATGGCGTTGAAGGTTTCGGCGAGAACGGAAAAATCGCGCAGGCCTTTCTTGTTCACCGTCAGGTCGAGCTTGCCGCTGGCCATCTGCTTCATGTCCTGGATCATGCGTGCGACCGGTTCGAACAGAAAGCGGTTGAACAGCCACAGGGCAAACAGCAGGGTGCTGATGGTCAGCAGCAGGAAACTGCTGATCGTGACGGTCCGTGTCCGCTCCATTTCCGCATTGAGCTTTTCCACGTTTTCGTAGCCGACGATCCTGAACGCGGGCTGGTTGTCGGACGAAAACAGCATGTACTCGACCGGAAGGTGATTGTCCGGCTGGTCGGGCACGCCGACGATGATCGGGTCGCCGGCTGGCGAAAAAATGCTGATCGGCGTCTGGGTGATGGCGCCGATGTCCGGGAGATTGAACACCGGGTTGATGATGATCTCCAGATAGCCGATCAGACGCAGGCCGCCAATGGGCACGAGCGTGGAGTACAGGGGCTCCCGGGGCGAAAGCCACAGCGCATCGACGGCCTTGAGGCGTTCGACGCCCGGGCGCTGCGCGAGGATTTGCGCCAGGTGGCCGTCGAGTTTCTTGTCCAGGCCGGTGATGCCTTTCGCGCTTTCGGCAACAAACTTCAGGTTGAGATCGTAGACCCGGATTTTTTCCAGATTGATGTTGGCAAAGCCGACGAAACCGTTGATGAACGGATCGTCCAGCAGGCTAACCAGATGATCGTGGCCGCCGGGCTGGTCGACATTGCGGATGGCCTGGATGATCTCGTCGCTGTGGGTCAGGCGCATGCCGAGATCGAAGGTGTGGCCCCTTACGGTCTTGAGCATTTCCTGGGAGGCGACTTCGATGACCCGGGACAGGCTGTTGATTTGCGCGTCGAGCGCGGCCTGCCGGAAATAGTTGCCGGCGAGCAGCGACAGGATGCTGGCCACGAGCCCGATCATCACAAAGATGATCACCGTGACGTTGCGGATGGACAGGGCCTCTATGCGCATAAGGGGGAGCGAGGCCTAGTCGGTAATGACGGGCAGGCGCTTGTCCGTCCATTCCTTCCAGCCGCCACGCAGCCAGAAGAGATTCTTGTAACCCCAACTCATGGCCTTGCCGATCGCGTCGGCGCTTCGCAGGCAGCGGATGCCATTGCAGTAGAAAACGATCGGCGTGGTCTTGCTGGGCGAAAGAGAGGCCAGGTCCTCGCGGCGCATGGCCGTATTCAGCAGATTAAAGGCGCCTTCGATGTGGCCCTTGGCGTATTCCGACTTCTTGCGCGAGTCGATGATGATGAGTTCCGGCCTGGCGAGAATCAGTTCAACCACCTCTTCCGCGCT
>JAIOJU010000177.1 GCA_019911765.1 Thiobacillus sp. | reverse complement strand
TTCAAACTTCATCAGGCCGAATCAATAACGGCATGCAATGTTTCCACCAACTGTATTGGATTGCCAAACGACCTGGGTATTCTCTCGCCAGGCATTGATCTCAATTGTCGTGGTGCCTATGGATTCCTGCTCGCTTTTCGCTGGTGGGTGTGAAATGCGGAAGACAGCCCAGGGCAAGCAGCGAACCAGCAGGTAAAAACTGTAATCCAATGCCAGAAATGACTGGCCCGGAATAAGGTTTCGAGCCCATGCAGTCAAGTTTGGACAGTCAGCCGCATCCACGGGTTCAACGCCACTCCCCTCTTGCCAAAATGCACGCCAGCGCAGCCTGCCAGCCTGGTGACGTGAATTCTGCTCCGGACGCCGGAAAACGATCTACGTAGTTCACCTGCCTGCCAAATACAGTGTAAGGCGTAGCAACGAATAAGGTGATCCACCCAGATTCAGTCTGCATCCGTCACGCTACAGTCAAACCATGCCGCAGTTATGAGAACTGTAGTGCTACACATTCGTTTGGAGGCGGGTTGGATCGGATGGGAACGCTGTATGCCAGGACTGGCGAGCCAGGATCATCAGGATCATCAGGATCATATATACCCGGCAAGGCGCTGACTACCGTTGCGGGGCATCCCGCCAACGAAGTCAGATGGGCCGTCCTTGAGTAAAACACGACCTTCGGACCCTTGTGGCAAATCATAGGGACCCATCATGCTCGACGATCACCGGGACACGGCTTGTGGTTTTACGGCAAGGATGGCAGTCCGGGTGGCGAGGAACGGGATACCGCGGTCACGAGCTGGAAGCCGTCATGCACGTGCGGTCGGCCGGGCAGATCGCCCGTCATCCATTGTGAGGGAGACATCATGCGCTATGAGGTCAAGGCATTAAGCAATGAAGATGAACTGACGGCATTGGCGCTCGATGCGGTGGATGTTGCCGATGCCACGGGGCAGGCTCAGAGCCAGGGATATTCGGTTATTTCGATCAAACCGAAATCCGGCTGGCCTGCATGGCGCAAGCCCGGCTCGAACAGGTTTCCCTTGATTCTGTTCAGCCAGGAACTGCTGGCGCTGCTGGAAGCAGGGCTGTCGCTGATGGAGTCACTGGAAGCTCTGGCCGAAAAAGAGCTGCAGCCTGAGATACGCAAAACGCTCACGAAGATTATTGCCAGCCTCAACGAGGGACATACTTTTTCCTATGCGCTGCAGCATGCGTCGGCAAGCTTTCCGCTGTTGTACGTGGCAACCGTACGCGCCTGTGAAAAAACCGGCGCGCTGCCCGAGGCGCTATCGCGCTACGTGGCTTACCAGTCGCAGATGGAAGCCGTCAGGCGGCAGGTGGTCAGCGCCTCGATCTATCCGCTGATGCTCGCTGGGGTCGGCACTCTGGTGACCCTTTTTCTGATGGTGTATGTGGTGCCGCGTTTCAGCCATATCTATGCTGATATCGGCGGCGACTTGCCGCTCATGTCACGGCTGCTGATGCGCTGGGGGCAGTTGCTGGATGCCAACGGCGCGGCCATTCTGACGGGTGCCTTGCTGGTTCTGGCCGGATTGATCTACACCGTTACGCGTCCAGCCAGCAAACAGTGGCTGGTGAGCCGGCTTTGGCAACTTCCCAGCCTGGGCAGGCGGCTGCATGTTTATCAGCTTGCGCGCTTTTACCGCTCGCTAGGCATGTTGCTACGTGGCGGCATGCCGGTTGTAACCTCGTTGCAGATGGTCTCCGACCTGCTGGAAACGTCCTTGCGCGGCCAGTTGGCGCTGGCCTCATCGAGCATCCGTGAAGGCCATGCGCTCTCCGGCGCCATGGAGCAATACGGACTCACCACGCCGGTGGCGCTGCGCATGCTGCGCGTGGGTGAGCGCACCGGGCGCATGGGCGACATGATGGAGCGCATCGCGGCATTTTACGAAGAAGAGACCGCACGCTGGATGGAACGCTTCACCAAGCTGTTCGAACCCTTGTTGATGATGTTCATCGGATTGATCATCGGCGGCATCGTGGTGCTGATGTATTTCCCGATTTTTGAACTTGCGGGGAGCATCCAATGAATATGGCCGAGCCCATTATTGATGTCAGTGCCGGGCAGGGGTTTTCTCCAGAGGCGGTACGCATGGCACGCAACATGGCACAAGAATCGCGGCGTGCCACGGTGGAAGTTCTGGAGGAGCAGTCCGGGCTTGACCCGCAATGCTTTGTACGGGCGCTGGCGACGACATTGCATTACGTCCCTGCGTCCATGGAGGAGCTGCACCGGATGTCTCCTGCCTTTGACGTATTGCCATTCTCCGAAGCGCTGGAGCGCGAGTGTCTGGCACTGCGTGACGAGGCCGGCTCACTGGTTCTGATCATGGGCGACCCGTTCAATATCGACATGCATACATGGGCGGAACAGCGCGTGCCCACTCGCTTCAGCTGGCGCCTTGCGCATCGTGCCGATGTGGCAGCCTATCTGTCGCGGCACGAGGAAACACTGCATGCCATGGATAGCCTGCTGACCAGCGGCAGTCGCGACACCATCGCGGAGAGCGGCGCCGCGGACCTGTCATTCAAGACCATCAGTGAAGACACCAGCCCGGTGGTCAAGCTGGTCCACTCCACCGTCTACGATGCGCTGAAATCTTCAGTCAGTGACATCCATCTGGAGACGACGCCGAGTGGCCTCAGTATCCGCTACCGCATCGATGGCGTGCTGACCACCGTCGGGTCGCTGGCGGGGATGGAACAGGCGGAGCAGGTGATTTCCCGCATCAAGATCATGTCGGAACTCGACATCGCCGAGCGTCGCATCCCGCAGGATGGTCGTTTCAGGGTGTCGGTGCGCGGGCACGAGGTGGATTTCCGCGTGTCCATCATGCCCAGTATTCTGGGGGAGGATGCAGTGCTGCGCATTCTCGACAAGGAAACCCTGTCCGACCAGATAAAGGGGCTGCGCCTTGATTATCTCGGCTTCGACGAACATACGCTGACCCAGCTGCGCCGTCTGGCCAGTGAAGCCTACGGCATGCTTCTGGTAACCGGGCCAACCGGCTCCGGCAAGACCACCACGCTGTATGCAGCGATCACCGAGATCAACCATGGCCAGGACAAGATCGTCACCATCGAGGACCCGGTCGAGTACCAGCTGCCCGGGGTGTTGCAGATTCCGGTCAACGAGAAGAAGGGGCTGACCTTTGCCCGCGGGCTGCGCTCGATCCTGCGGCACGATCCGGACAAGATCATGGTGGGCGAGATCCGCGACCCCGAGACCGCGCAGATCGCGGTGCAGTCGGCGCTCACGGGGCACCTGGTATTCACCACGGTGCATGCCAACAATGTGTTCGATGTCATTGGTCGTTTCATCCACATGGGGGTCGATCCCTACAGCTTTGTTTCCGCCATGAACGGCATCATGGCGCAGCGTCTGCTGCGAGTGAGCTGTCCGCATTGCGCCATCGATGAGCGGCCCGATGCGCGTGTGCTGGCAGATTCCGGCATCACCCCCGAGCAGGCACTGAGCATGAAATTCCGGTCCGGGAAGGGGTGTGGCCATTGTCGAGGCACCGGCTTCAAGGGGCGTCGCGCCATCGGTGAAATTCTGCTCTTGAATGACGAAATCCGTGAAGCCATCATCGCCCGCCAGCCGATCCGCATCATTCGCGAGGCAGCGGCGCGCAACGGCACCCGCTTCCTGCGCGACATTGCGCTGGAGATGGTGGGGCGGGGCGAAACCACCTTGCAGGAGATCAACCGTGTCACGCTGGTTGCATAGAGAACTGCGGATTATGGTCAACCCCGACCAGGTGACCCTGTTGCCGGTGCGGCGCAGACTGGGCTTGCGTGGCCTGCGCCGCACGATCGATGAACCGCATATCGTGTCCTGCGATTGCGTAAATGGTATCCCGCCGTGGCGCGCCGCATTGCGCGCACTGGAGACTGCGCTGCTTTGCTTTGCCAATGGCAAGACCGATGCCACGGTAATCCTGTCCAACCATTTTCTACGCTACGTCATGGTTCCCTGGCGGGCCGAACTGACTGGGGCAGAGGAGGATCTGTCCTTCGCCCGCCATTGCTTCGCCAAAGTGTATGGAAAAGAAGCGGCTCAGCAGTGGGAGCTGCGCCTGAGCCAGGAGGCGCCTGAAGTTCCCAGACTGGCCAGCGCAGTGGATACGGAATTGCTTGACGCCATGAGAGGCGTGTTTGGTGGCGCGGGTATTACCCTGAAATCCGTTCAGCCCCATTTGATGGCTGTCTTCAATGGTGTCAGAGGTCATCTGCGGCAACGCAGCGCATGGTTTGCACTGCTTGAACCGGGCAATCTGTGCCTTGCCCTGCTGCATAGGGGTTGCTGGTTGCGCGTGCGCACTTTACGGATCGGCAGCGAGTGGCGTGAAGATCTGGCACTGATTCTCGAGCGGGAAGCCTTTCTGGACGATAGTTCGGAGGTGCCTCATGACGTGTATCTGTACGATGCGATATCGGGTGACACGACGCTCCCTGAAATCGATTCCTGGCAGTTCCATGCCCTCCCCTCGGGACTGCTGCTACAGGGCGCGGCGTCGGCGATGAATCAGCCTTTTGCCGTGGCGCTGGCAGGGTGATCGCGATGCGTATGCTGCGGCTCGATTATCAGCATGCCAACAAGCCCACACCATGGCTGGGACTGGGTGTGCTGATTTCAGCGCTGGCGGTACTCGCCGTGATGGGCAGCCACTACCAGACGCTGAACCAGCGGATCGCTTTCTGGGAAAAGAAAGTCGATCGCATCGAACGGCAGTCCGGTCATCGCGTGCTTGCGACAGCCGCCCTCACCGAGCAGGCGGCGCGTGCAC
>JAIOJU010000176.1 GCA_019911765.1 Thiobacillus sp. | reverse complement strand
TTCCTCGGGCAGCCGGAAAGCCGTCAATTCTTCAGCCAGCTTTGCCTGCCGTTCTGCCGCCAGCCGCTTCTTTTCCTGCCCGGCCTTGGCCGCAGCCAGGGTGTCGGGGGGGGCGGGGCGGTAGCGGCCTTTGCCTTTCTTGTGGAAATAAATCGGCGAACTGTGCAGTTTCAGCAGCAGCGCCACGGATTCGGCCGGCCGTGGTGTGTGGCCGTAGTATTCCTGCGCCAGCTGCTCGAAGCCGAATTCGTCCGTTCCCGCCGCTTCCCACAGGAAATCGGCGTCGAGGTCCGCTGCAAGCGTCTCGGCCTCGGCCATGACTTCGCCTGGAGTGGGCGCGGCAAAGCGCAGCAGCAGGTTGGCGGCCTTGATCTTGCTGCGCTTGCCTGTAGCGGTTTCAACCTGCGCGGTGGCGTCGGTTTCGGACAGGATCGAGCCGGCCTTGAAGTGGCCGTCTTCTTCAAAAATGACGTGCATTGGAAATTCAGAAATCCAGAATGGTTTGAAAGTGGCGCTCGAACCCGGCAAAGCCGTGGTCGCCGCCGTCTTCGATGATCTGCGTGGCCCCTGCATAGTAGGCCACCGCATCGCGGTAATCGAGCACCTCGTCGCCGGTTTGTGCCAGCAGGAGATAGCGCCCGGGCCGGGTTATGGCCGGGACATCCATCGCGGCGAGTTCGGCCAGATGCTGCTTTGTGAGCACCCACTTCTCGCCGGTATGCCAGTTGGTCTGCGGGCCGAGGGCGCTTTGCAGCAAGGTGTGGGCATGCACCGCCGGGTTGATCAGCACCGCTTTCCAGCCGTGCTTTTCGGCCAGATGGGTGGCATAGAAGCCGCCGAGTGAACTGCCAACCAGCGTAACCGGACCCTCGAGGTGCATCAGGTCGGCCTCGACCTGGGCGATGGCGGCGCCGGGACTATTGGGCAGTGCCGGGCAGAGATAGTCCGCCTGCCGCCCGAGGCTGCCCATGTACTCGCCGAGCACCTTGGCTTTGCCTGAAGCCGGGGAGGAATTGAAGCCATGAAGATAGACAATCATCACTGGATTTTACCGGGGCGGAGGAGATTCCAGAAATGGAAGCGCGGCAGCCGGTGCAGGCGTGTAAAAACCACACAGAGGACCCGCCAGAGCAAGCATGTGCGAGCGGAACAACCCCGGCAGTAAATTTTGTGTTTAACTGTACGTTAAAGCCTTGGTGGCCATATGGTTATATTTGCGTGAGCAGCCCTCAACAGGATTCATGAAGAAATCCAGCAGCCCCCTCTCTTTCCTGCCGTTTGCTGCCATGCCCCCCCGCCGGCTCATCAATCTCTCGATTGTGGGTCTGACCCTGTTCGTTGTGGGATTGTCAGGCGTCATGGCATGGCAGTCCTATCGGGACTATCGTGCCAACCAGCAGATGGTGCTTGCCGATACCATGTCCGACCAGCTGATTCGCGCGGCCGGCATCACGGCCACGGAACGCGGTCTGACCTCGGCTGCGCTGGGTATGGGGCGTCAGGCTTCGCCTGACATCCGGGGCAGGATAGGCGAGTTGCGCCAACGGGGTGATGTCGCCTGGCAGGCGGCACTGGCATCGGCCGAGGCGCTGAAGACAGCGGGTGTCAACCACGACTTTCCTGCCTCTATCGATGCGGCAAAGCAGGCACAACACAATTTTCTGGATGCACGCGAACAGGCTGACCGCTGCCTGGCCGAATCGGTGGACTGTGTCATCCGTGGACCGGAATGGATCAAGGTCAGCAGCGCCCTGATCAGGACGGCCGAACGATTGCGGGAGGAAGTTTTTCTGGCAGTTGAATCGCCACGCCATGTGGCGCAGCTGGATCGCACCATGAAGCGCTGGGCTGCGGTGGCAAGCGAGGAGGCGGGCCTCGAGCGTGGCATCCTGGCGTGGCATATCGGTTTGCACCGGCCGCTGCAGGCGCCGACGCTGGAGAGCCTGAAAGCGTGTCGTGGCGAGGTGGACCGTACGACTCGCGAGATGATCGCCTTCAGCATGCGACCCGATAGCGATGCCCGCATCAGGCGGGCGGTAGCGGTCATGCAGGTCAGCTTCCTGGATACGTTCGAATATCAGCGCCGTCAGGTCTATGCCGCGGCGGGGAGCGGCCAATACCCGGTGGATGCCGGCCAATGGATGGAGGACGCCACGCGCGCGATAGACAGCCTGCTTGCCATTGCCACCGTGACATCGCAGATTACTCACGAATATGCGAATCGTGCCATACAGGCAGCAAAGTGGAAGATGGTTCTCCAGTTCATCGTGGCGTTGTTCGCCCTGGGATTTGCCGTCATAAGTTTGACCAAAGTGCGGCAGACGGCCAACGAGCTGTTCCGCCAGAAGGAAATGGCCGAGATCACGCTGAATTCGATCGGCGATGCCGTGATTACAACCGACGCCGAGGCCCGGGTCGAAACCCTTAATCCGGTGGCCGAGGAGATGACCGGCTGGAGAAATGCCGAGGCACGCGGCCATAAAATCAGCGAAGTGTTTCGCATCGTCAATGGCCTGAGCCGCGAGCCCGAACCCAATCCCATCGAGGCGTGCCTGCGCAACCGCTGTGTGGTGGGCCTGGGCACCAATACCGTGCTTGTCCGGCGCGACGGCGCCGAGTTCGTGGTCGAGGATTCGGCAGCGCCAATTCTGGATCGCAACGGCAACATCGTCGGCGCGGTCATGGTGTTCTATGATGTCAGCCTGATGCACCGTATCCCGCATCTTCTCTCGTATCACGCGGCCCACGATGCGCTTACCGGCCTCATCAATCGCCGCGAGTTCGAGCGCCGCCTGTCGGAACTGCTGGTCCAGGCCAAGCACACCCATCAGCAGCATGCCCTGGCTTATCTCGACCTCGATCAGTTCAAGCTGGTCAACGACACCTGCGGCCACGCCGTTGGCGACCGCCTGTTGTGCCAGATCACCTTCCTGCTGAAGGAAAAGGTGCGCGATGCCGATACCCTTGCCCGTCTGGGGGGCGATGAATTCGGCCTGTTGCTGGAGAACTGTCCGCTGGAACGCGCGCAGCACATCACCGAGGAACTGCTGGGCGTGGTCAGAAATTTCCGCTTTGTCTGGCAGGGCCACAGTTTTGACATCGGGGTCAGTGTCGGCCTGGTGCCGATCAGCGAGGACAGCGTTACACCGGCCGAGGTGTTGAGCGAGGCCGATGCCGCCTGCTTTGCCGCCAAGGAAAAGGGACGCAACCGGGTTCAGGTCTACCAGCCCGGCGACATGGAAATGGCCCGGCGCCATGGCGAGATGCAGTGGGTGTCGCGCCTGCACAAGGCTATGGACGAAAACCGCTTCCGCCTGCATTGCCAGACCATTGCGCCGCTGAACGGCGATCTCTCCAGGCATGGCGAGGTCCTGCTGCGACTGGAGGACGAGGATGGCAACCTGGTTCCGCCGATGGCCTTCCTGCCCGCCGCCGAGCGCTACAATCTGATGCCGGCCATCGACCGCTGGGTGATTGGCGCGGCGCTGACCAGCATCGGCGACTATCTGCGCCAGCAGCAGCATCAGCGTCGCCTGATGTGCAACATCAATCTGTCCGGTGCCTCGCTCGGCGAGCCGGGCTTGCAGAAGTACATCGACGAACAGTTGGCTCTACATCAGGTGCCGCCCGACACCATCTGCTTCGAGATCACCGAAAGCGTGGCCATCGCCAATCTGGAGCGTGCCGCCACCTTCATGCATGCCATGCGGCAGAAAGGCTGCCGTTTTGCGCTGGACGACTTCGGCAGCGGACTGTCCTCGTTTGCCTATCTCAAGACCCTGCCGGTGGATTACCTGAAGATCGACGGCGTCTTCGTCAAGGATGTGGCAAACGATCCCGTGGCGCGCGCCATGGTGCAGGCCATTCATACCGTCGGCCACGTCATGGGCATCAAGACCGTTGCCGAATATGTGGAAAACGACCAGATTCTGGCTGCGCTCAGGGAGATTGGTGTGGATTATGCCCAGGGGTATGGGAT
>JAIOJU010000175.1 GCA_019911765.1 Thiobacillus sp. | reverse complement strand
GGCGTGATCGTCGCCGCCGATGTGGCACGCGCCCGACCCAGCATGGCCGAGGTCGCCCACTCGCTGCCACAGGTTGATGTACCCGGCCAGGGCCGCGCAATGACCTCGATGGAAAAGGCCGTCTCCCACGCGATGACCGCTTCGCTCACGCTGCCGACCTTCAACGTCACGGTGAATATCAACACCGCCGCACTGACCGCTGCCGCCAAGGCCAAGAAGGTGTCGGTGACGGTGGCCATCGCCAAGGCCTGTTCGGTGGCGATGGAAAAATTTCCGCGCATGAACTGGGCCTACCAGCCGGTCGACAAGCTGGTCGAGCGCACCAACCACGACTTCGGCGTGGCGGTGATGTCGAACGACGGCGGCCTGGTGGTGCCGATCCTGCACGGCATCGAGAAGAAGCCGCTGGACGCACTGCAAAGTGACTGGACCGGCCTGGTCGAGCGTGCCCGCGTGCGCAAGCTGGCACCGTCCGAGTACGCCAATCCCACCTTCACCATCTCCAACATGGGCATGCTGGGCGTATCGCATTTCACCGCGATTCCCACCCCCGGCATCTCGGCGATCCTGGCGATTGCCGCCAACGGTCCGCAGGGCACGCCGTTCACCATCACCGGCGATCACCGCGTGCTCAACGGCGCCGACGTGGCGCTGTACCTGGTCACGTTGAAGCAGACCATCGAGGCGCCCGAAGCCTGGCTGGGCGCGGGCGGTGCGGCGGCCGCATCGGTCGCGGCACCTGTTGCCACCAGCGCACCGGTTTCGCCGATCCCCGAAGGCAACTGGGACATCCCGGTTGTGGTCGTCGGCGGCGGCCCCGGCGGCGAGGACTGCGCACGCGACCTGGCCGACCACGGCATCAAGGTGATGATGGTCAACAACGAACCCTTCCCCGGCGGCGAATGCCTGTGGCGCGGTTGCATTCCGTCCAAGGCCTGGCGCGCAGCGGCGGACACCATCCGCAACCGCGCGCACGATGCCGAAATGGGTGTCGATGGCACCAACACCCCGGCGCTCAACTGGGCGCAGGTCGAGAAGCATCGCCGCTGGGTGCAAAGCAGCCGCGGCGAGATGGCGCTCAAGGCCGACAAGGGCATGAAGATCGACGTGCGCGAAGGCTTCGGCGAATTCATCGATGCCCACACACTGAAAATCACCCCGGTCGAAGGCGAACCCTATGCCGTCAGCTTCGGTGCAGCAGTCATCGCCACCGGCGCCCCCGCCTTCGTGCCGCCGATTCCCGGCGCACGCGAGAACCTGGCGAACGGCGGCGTGGTCACCTCCGACACCATCTGGAACCTTGCCACCCCACCGAAGAAGCTCGGCATCGTCGGCGGCGGCGTCATCGGCGTCGAAATGGCGCAGATCTTCCGCGACTTCGGAACCGAAGTGCTGATGCTGGAACGTCATGACCGCATCCTCGCCGAAATCGAAGAGGAAATCGGCAAGGTCCTGATCGCTTCGCTGGAAAAGGAAATCACCGTCGTCACCGGCGCAGATATCAAGGAAGCAACCGGCAAGCCCGGCGCGATGAAGCTGCGTTATGCCAACAAGGATGGCGTCGAATCCACCTTTGACTGCGACATCGTGCTGATGGCCACCGGCAAGCGCCCCGACACCAGCAAGCTGAATCTGGACAAGGTCGGCGTTGAACTCGACGGCGCCGCGATCAAGGTCAACACGCGTGGCCAGACCAGCGTGCCGCACATCTACGCGGTCGGCGACGTGGTCGGCGGTTTCATGCTGGCCCACACCGCCGCCACACAAGGCCGCGTCGCGGCCGACAACCTGCTCGGGCATGCCAGCGAGTACGACCAGGACCGCGACTGTGGCGTCACCTTCTCGCGTCCGCAGGCCGGCTTCGTCGGCTTGAGCGTGGCGCAGGCCAAGGCCAAGGGCATCGATGCGGTGGAAGCCAAGATGCCGATGAGCATCGACGCCAAGGCGATGATCACCGGCGAGACCGAAGGCATGATCAAACTCGTGGCCGACAAGGCGACCGGCCGCATCATCGGCGTGCACTACCTGGCCGATCACACCGACACGCTGATCGGCACCGGCGTGATGATGGTGGCCGGCGAGATGACGCTGAACCAGGTGGCCCGCGCGATCTTCCCGCACCCGACGCAGACCGAGTTGTTCGGCGAACTGGCACGGCGACTGCTGAACCGCCTGCGGCGAACGGCGAAAAAGTAATTTTTCGCCGTTCCCAAGCAGAAAGGGCCGCATTGCGGCCCTTTCTGCTTCCGCTGGGTATTCGATAACGCTCCCAGGGGAAACCCAAATACCCGCGCAGGCCGGAATGCATATCGCCATGGCAAGACAAGCGGAGTGCGCGGTGCGGCATGGCGGTTTCCCCTACAATGCACGCTAGTGCCGGACCGGTTCAATCCAACACCATGCTCAAGAAAATAAAAGCCAGCGACTTGCGAACAGGCATGCATCTGCACGAGCTGTGCGGTTCATGGATGGATCATCCATTCTGGCGCAGCAAGTTCACCCTGAACAACCCCGACGACATCCGGCGCATCCTCGAAAGCGGCATTACCGAGGTCTGGATCGATATCGCCAAAGGCCTGGATATGCCAGCCGAAACCAGGCTGGTGAGTGAAACCCCCGTCACCGAAGCCACAGTGGAAGCAGAGGCCAAACAGCAGGATAAAACGCCCAGACCGGTGTCGCGAATGGAAGAGCTCAAACGCGCCGCCATGATCTGCAGCAAGGCCAGGCAAGCGGTTGTTTCCATGTTCCAGGAAGTGCGCATGGGCAATGCCATCAGCGCCGAGGCAGCCGGCGAACTGGTCGAGGAAATCTCATCCTCGGTGCGACGAAACCCTGGAGCGCTGATCAGCCTGGCCCGCCTCAAGACCGCCGACGACTATACCTACATGCACTCCGTCGCGGTCTGCGCGCTCATGGTGGCGCTGGCACGGCAGTTGGAACTGGATGAAAAAGACGTGCGCGAGGCCGGCATGGCGGGCCTGCTGCACGATCTGGGCAAGGCCATGATGCCGATGGACGTGCTCAACAAGCCGGGCAAACTGACTGACGATGAGTTCCGCATCATCAAGGGTCATCCGGTCGAAGGACACCGCATCCTGCTCGAAGGCAAGACTGCCAGCGATATCGTGCTCGACGTCTGCCTTCACCACCACGAAAAAATCGATGGCACGGGCTATCCCGACCGCCTTTCAGGCGACCAGATCAGTCTTTTTGCCAAGATGGGCGCGGTCTGTGATGTCTATGACGCCATCACCTCCAACCGCCCCTACAAAGCGGGCTGGTGTCCCGCCGAGTCCATCCTGAAAATGACCGAGTGGAGCAAGGGCCACTTCGATGAACGCGTGTTCCAGGCCTTCATCAAGAGTATCGGCATCTACCCGGTCGGCACGCTGGTGAAGCTCAGCTCCGGCCGTTTGGCAGTGGTGCTCGAGCAGTCGGAAAAGTCGCTGCTGACGCCACGCGTCAAGGTGTTCTTCTCGACCAGGTCGCAAACCCGCATCACGCCGGAACTGCTCGATCTCTCGCGTCCAGGCGTGACCGAAAAAATCGTCAGCCGCGAGGACGCAGCCGACTGGGGCATCAAAAACCTTGACGAACTCTGGGCCAATTAATCAGGCGCCCGACATGTTCTCCATGCACTGCCACGCCTGGCCGCCGGGCACTATGAAACGGATTCAGATAGTGGGCCATAAAAAAGCGGCCCCTTCCGGGTACCGCCTTCCTTGACACGTTCAGTCCCTGAAGCGTCAGCCGAACAGTTTCCTGAAGAACAACCGGATACTGTCCCAGCTGCGACGGAAGAAGCCGCCTTCCTCGACTGCTTCGAGCGCGACCAGCGGTGCCTGCATGACGATCTTGCCGTCGGCGCCGACCAGTTCGACGCGCCCCAGCGAGACACCCGCTGCGACAGGCGCGACCACATCCCCTCCCGCCAGCACGATGCGGGTCTGATACTCGCCGCTCGCACGCTTGGGTAATGCTGCGGCAAAGTCGGCGGCGACGCCGGCCTTGAGGGTACGCGCGGCGCCTTTCCAGACATCCACGCTCTGCACGGTTTCACCCTTCTTGAAGAAAATCTTGCTGTCGAAGAAGTTGAAGCCGTAGCCAAGCAGCTTGGCGGTCTCGTTGGCGCGGGCCTGTTCGCTTTCGGTGCCGAAGACCACGGCGATGAGGCGTTGGCCGTCACGCTTGCCGGATGCCACCAGGCAATAGCCGGCCTCATCGGTGTGGCCGGTCTTCAGACCATCGACGGTCGGATCGCGCCACAACAGCAGGTTGCGGTTCGGCTGTTTGATGCCGTTCCAGACGAATTCCTTTTCGGCGTACAGTGCGTAGTGGGCGGGATCCTCGAGGATGATGGCGCGTGCCAGCCTGGCCATGTCGAGGGCACTCGAATAGTGGTTGGGATCGGGCCAGCCGGTGGCGTTGACGAAGAAGGTATTGGCGAGCCCCAGCCGCCTGGCCTCCTGGTTCATCATCGAAGCGAACGTTTCCTCACCGCCCGCGATGTGTTCCGCCAGGGCAATGCTGGCGTCATTGCCAGACTGCACAATGATGCCGCGCATCAGGTCATGTACCGAAACCTGATTGCCAACCTTGACGAACATTTTCGAGCCGCCCATGCGCCAGGCTTTTTCGCTGATGTTGACGAGATCGCTCTCCTTCAGCCGGCCGCGCTGCATTTCCAGCGCCGCGACATGCGAGGTCATCAGCTTGGTCAGGCTGGCGGGCGGCAGACGCTGGCTGCCCTGCTGGTCGACCAGCACGCTGCCACTGGCGGCATCCATCAGCACCCAGGATTTGGCCGCCAGTTCAGGAGGCGGTGGGACGGTAGCGGCACCCGCGGCGGCAGGCACGATCAAGGCGGTGAAGAGCAATACGAGGCGTTGCATGAAATATGGAGCTGTCATGGATATGTCGATGAGGTCAAGAAAACCAGCTGGTCAGGAATACGAATGGACACGCGAACGTGCGCGCGGGTTCAGGATAACATTGCCGCTTGCTGACGTCAGCCTTGCGGTATCGCCCTGTTAAACTCGCTGCATGTCGATTTACCTCCCTCATCTGCATGGCCGCGCCTGAATCCCACCACCTCACCCGCCAGATCGTGATCGCGATGCTCACAGGCATGGTGCTGGGTGTTGGGCTGAACCAGTTGGGCACCATGCCATGGATCCAGATGTTTCTGGTCGACGGCTTGTTGCAGGTGGCCGGCTCGGTATTCGTGGCGGCGCTGAAAATGATGGTGGTGCCGCTGGTATTCGTGTCGCTGGTGGTGGGCGTCACCGCCCTGTCCGACCTGAAGGCACTGGGGCGCATCGGCATCAAGGCACTGGCGCTGTATCTGGCGACCACCGCGATTGCCGTGACCATCGCCCTGAGCCTGGCAGGCATTGTTGGCCCCGGCCATGGATTCGATGCCGGCACAAGCACCGCCAACTTCAGCGGCAAGGAAGCGCCGCCGCTGACCCAGGTGCTGATCAATATGGTGCCGACCAATCCGGTGGCGGCCATGGCCGAAGGCAACATGCTGCAGATCATCGTGTTTGCGCTGCTGTTCGGCGTGGCGGTGACGATGTCGGGTACGCGTGGCAAGCATGTGCTGAACCTGTTCACCGATCTCGATGCCGTGATCATGCACATGGTCGAGTGGATCATGCGGCTGGCGCCCTACGGCGTGTTCGCGCTGATCACCCGCACTTTCGCCACCCAGGGACTGGACCTGCTGCTGCCGCTGGCAGCTTATTTCCTGACCTTGAGCGCGGCGCTGGCGATCCAGCTGTTTGGCACCTATCCGCTGCTGCTACGCCTGCTGGGCTCGCTCAATCCGATCACCTTCCTGAAGAAGATGCGCGATCCGGCCGCATTCGCGTTTTCCACCGCGAGTTCCGGCGCCACCATTCCGGTCACGCTGCACACGGTGGAGCACAAGATGGGGGTGAAGAACAGCGTCGCCTCATTCACCGTACCGATGGGGGCGACCATCAACATGGACGGAACCGCGATGATGCAGGGCGTGGCCACGGTGTTCATCGCCAACGTCTACGGCATCGACCTGTCGCTCACCGATTACCTGCTGGTGGTGCTGACTGCCACGCTGGCCTCGGTCGGCACCGCCGCCGTGCCGGGCGTCGGCCTGGTGACGCTGACCATGGTGCTGGGCCAGGTTGGCCTGCCGGTCGAGGGCATCGCGCTGATCATCGGCGTCGACCGCCTGCTCGACATGCTGCGCACCATGGTCAATGTCACCGGCGACTGCGCGGTGAGCTGCATCATTGCCAACAGCGAACAGGCGCTTGATCAATCCGTATTCGACGACCCGGCCGCCGGGTCGGTCGAAGCGGCCACGCGCCACGCCATTCCAACGCCACCCACGCCCTGAACCATGCTCTATCCGCTGATCCGCCCCGCCCTGTTCACACTCGACCCTGAAACCGCGCATGGCGCCACCCTTGCCAGCCTCGATATCGCCCGTGCGCTGGGCCTGCTGAAGCTGCTGCCCCGTGCCCAAGGCACACCGGTGCGCGTGATGGGCATCGATTTTCCCAACAAGGTCGGCCTGGCTGCCGGACTCGACAAGGATGGCGCGCACATCAGGGCGCTGGCCGATCTGGGATTCGGCTTCATCGAAATCGGTACGGTGACGCCGCGCCCACAAACCGGCAATCCGAAGCCGCGCCTGTTCCGCCTGCCGCAGGCGGAGGCCCTCATCAACCGCATGGGCTTCAATAATCTGGGCGTCGACAATCTGGTGAAGAATGTCGAGGCCAGCGGCTTCAAGGGCGTGCTCGGCATCAACATCGGCAAGAACAAGGACACCCCCAACGAACATGCGGTGGATGATTACCTGGCCTGTCTCGACAAAGTCTATGCGCACGCCAGCTACGTCACGGTGAACATCTCCTCGCCCAACACGCAGAACCTGCGCGAACTGCAAAAGGACGAAGCGCTCGATGCGCTGTTGTCGGCCATCAAGTTGCGCCAGTCCGCACTTGCGCAGCAGCACGGCAGATACGTGCCGATCGCGCTGAAGATCGCACCCGATCTCGACGATGTGCAGATCGCCGCAATTGCCGCACTGTTGATGATGCACCGCATCGATGCGGTGATCGCCACCAACACCACCATTGCGCGCGATGCGGTCGCAGGGCTGCCAAACGCCGAAGAAACCGGCGGCCTGTCCGGTGCGCCGGTGCGTGCGGCTTCCACACGCGTGGTCACGGCCCTGGCCCACCATCTGAAAAATGAGGTGCCGATCATCGGTGTCGGCGGAATCCTGTCGGGCGACGATGCACGGGAAAAAATCGCCGCCGGGGCCGCGCTGGTGCAGCTGTATTCCGGCCTGATTTATCGTGGCCCGGAACTGGTGCTCGAATGCGTGGCGCGGCTCGCCTGATGGGAAGCAGGTTCGGACTCGGCCTCATCCTGGCCGTGCTGGCTTTGGGCACTGCACACGCCGTCCCACCCGACAGCGCCATGATCACCAGTTTTCCCCAGCCCGGTCTCACCGCTGACCAGTTGGGCATCATCGTCAACGACGACGACCCCGACAGCGTCGCCATCGCCGTCTACTACCAGGACAAGCGCGGCATCCCTGCCGCCAACCTGATCCACGTGCGTTTCAAACCCGGACGCAGCACGCTCACACGTGAAGAGTTCGCCAACCTCAAGCGCCGGGTCGATCGCGCGACCCCGCGCGAAGTCCAGGCCTATGCGCTGACCTGGGCCCAGCCTTACCGGGTGGATTGCATGTCGATCACCTCCGCCTTCGCATTTGGTTTTGATCCTGCCTTTTGCGCCAGCAACTGCCAGCCGACCCGGCCCAGCCCCTACTTCAACAGCAATGTGGCGCAGCCCTACGCCACCTACAAAATCCGCCCCACCATGAGCCTGGCGGCGGCCAGCGTGGACGAGGCGAAGAAACTCATCGACCGCGGCGTGGCCGCCGATGGCAGCAACCCGGCGGGCACTGCCTATCTCGTCAGCACCTCCGACAAGGCGCGCAACGTCCGCGCCGCCGGATACGATCCGCTGCGGGCCCGCATGGCGCGTGTCATCCCGACCGAGATCATCCAGGCCAACGCGCTGGTCCAGAAACACGACGTGATGTTCTATTTCACCGGCCTCGCCCATGTGGCATCGCTCGACAGCAACACCTTTCTGCCCGGCGCCATGGCCGACCACCTCACCTCGGCAGGCGGCCAGCTCTTTGGCGGCTCGCAGATGAGCAGCCTGCGCTGGCTGGAAGCCGGCGCCACCGGCAGTTACGGCGCGGTGGTCGAGCCGTGTAATTTCCAGGCCAAGTTCCCCCTTCCCGGCGTCGCCATGGCGCACTATCTGCAGGGCGAAACCCTGATCGAGGCCTACTGGAAAAGCGTGCAGATGCCGGGGCAGGGTCTGTTCATCGGCGAACCGCTGGCGCGCCCGTTTGCCGGCGTCACATTCAATGCCCGTGAAGGCGGCGCCACCATCGAAGCGCGCCTGCTTGCGCCCGGGCTATACGATGTGCAAGCCGCCCCGTCGATGATGGGGCCGTATCGCACTGTCGGGCGCATGCCGGTTGGCTGGGGCACGCGTGAACTCAAACTGGACAGGATTCCACCGGCGTACTATCGCTTCGAGCGACGCGCCGAGTCTTCACCTCCGCAATAAAACCCTGTTTGTTCCGCACGCCGCCGCATTTGTCCAAGTTGCAGACCATTCATTTTCGAGAGGCTCACCATGCTCATCGGCATTCCCAGGGAAATCAAGAACCACGAATACCGGGTAGCGCTCACCCCCGAAGGCGCGCGTGAACTGATCCAGTCTGGCCACAGCGTCAGCATCGAAACCGGCGCCGGTGCAGCGGCCGGCTTCGGCGACGACGCCTATCGCGCCGCAGGGGCGGCCATCGTTGCCACGCCGGCCGAAGCCTACGCCGCCGACCTGGTGGTCAAGGTGAAAGAACCGCAACCGGCCGAAGCGTCGATGCTGCGCCAGGGTCAGTTGCTGTTCTGCTATCTGCATCTGGCTGCCGCACCCAAACTGGCGCGTGAACTGATGGCCAAAGGCGTGACGGCGATTGCCTACGAAACCGTAACCCGTGCAGGCGGCGGCCTGCCACTGCTGCAGCCGATGTCCGATATTGCCGGCCGGCTTGCCACGCAGATGGGGGCGCTGGGCCTGCACAAGTTGCACGGCGGCAATGGCAAGCTCATCACCGGCATGCCCGGCGTGCCACCTGCGCACGTGGTCATCATCGGCGCCGGCGTGGTGGGCATGGGCGCGACGCGGGTTGCGGTCGGACTGGGCGCGCGCGTCACCCTGATCGACCGCCAGGCCGACAAGCTCGCCCGCGCCGAGATGCAGTTCGGTGCGCAGGTCGAAACACGCTTCTCCTCGCCAGGCGCGATCGCCGACAGCCTCGCGCAAGCCGACATCGTGGTTGGCGCCGCGCAAATTCCCGGCCGCCATGCGCCACGGCTGATCAGCCACGCCTTGCTGAAAAAAATGCCGCCCGGATCGGTGCTGGTGGACGTGGCCATCGACCAGGGCGGGATCGCCGAGACCTCACGCCCGACGACCCACAGCAATCCGTTTTTCATTGCCGAAGACGTCGTCCACTATTGCGTCACCAACATGCCGGGCGCGGTCGCACGTACCGCCACCGACGCACTCACCCATGCCACCCTGCCCTATGTGCAGGTACTGGCGGCACAGGGACTGGCCGCACTGGAAGCCGATGCCGGGCTCAAGGCAGGGATGCTGGTCCATGCCGGAAAGATCACTCACCTCGGGCTGGCGCAGGACCTGAAGACCGCCTGAATCAGGAAAAGGAAGCAATCTCCGGAACTTCCAGCCATTCATGCCCGAGTACGCTGAGATCAGACCCAAACCGATAGACCAGCGGAACCCCGGATGGAATTTCCACCTTTTCCATGGCTTCGGCAGACAGGCCATCGAGATGCATCACCAGTCCGCGCATCGTGTTGCCGTGGCTCACCACCAGCAGGTGTTTTCCCGCGCGTATTTTCGGCACCAGCACCTCATGCCAGTATGGCAGCGTACGCTGCTGGCAGTCGCGCAGGCTTTCGCTGGCTGGCAGGTCCGCCGGATCCAGCGTGGCATACAAAGGATCGAAACGTGGATGGCGCGGATCGTCGAAGTCGAGCGGCGGCGGCGGCTCAAAATAACCGCGCCACCAGCGGCGTGAAGCTTCCTCGCCCCAGGTCGAGAATATCTCCCGCTTGTTCAGGCCCTGCAGCGCACCGTAATGGCGCTCGTTCAGGCGCCAACTGGTGAAGAATGGCACCCCGGGTGTGCCCATCGCATTCAGTATCGCCTCGGCGGTCTGGCGCGAGCGCTGCAACACCGAACCATGCACCTCGTCGAAGCCATACCCCGCCCGCGCCAACTGTCGCCCCGCTGCAGCCGCCTCGGCAAGGCCGACCTCGGTCAGCGGAATATCAGTCCAGCCGGTAAAGCGATCGGTCAGATTCCATTCGCTGTGACCATGGCGAAAGAACACCATCTGCAGGGCAGGCTCGTTCATTCCGGGGATTCCGTCAGCACATCATGCAGGTAGTGGCGATCGGCCCACGCCTCCAGGTGCCAGCCCTGGCCGTCGAAATGGAACCAGTTGAGGGCGCAGTTGGGGATGACGAAATCGCGCGGCGTATGCAGCGGCCGCCCGGTGGCGCGGCGGTAGATCACATCAAGCACACCGCTGTGGCTGACCGCTGCAATTGTCTGCCCGCTGTGGTGCCGCAGCAGCCAGTCGATGCCATCTGCCACCCGCTCGGCAAATCCGCGCAGCGACTCGCCGTTCCCGAAATCGTATTCCAGATCGCGCGCCACATAATGGGCATACGCCTGCGGATACTTCACCGCCCCCTCGGCAGCCGTGATGCCCTGAAACACGCCGTAATGCCGCTCGCGCAGCTGCGGCAGGAGCTTCACCATCTGGTCCTCGCGCTGTGCCAGCGCCCGTGCCGTCTCCAGCGCCCGCGTCAGGTCGCTGCTGTAGATCGCATGAAAACGCTGGTGCGCGGCATTGAATGCCATCGCCAGCGCCTGCGCCCGCCCGGTTTCATTGAGCGGGATGTCGGTATGACCCTGAATCCGCTTCGCCACATTCCAGTCGGTTTCACCGTGGCGGATGAAACAGATACGGGTCGTTACGGGTTTGGCAACATGATGCATATCAATTCGGGGCGATCTGATCTATATCCAGTGTAGGACGTGCCGTGTTGATACACCCGGCTTTCACCCACCACAATAAATGCTTGATTGACTTCCTGCACCCAAACAACATCTCGCATAAATATTTCAATTATCGAATATGCAAAAACTTGCATACTTAGTTAAATCGATATTAATATCCGCATTAAGCGTTTGCACTATACTTACGCGCATAAATTCTTAATCGTTCACAAAAAGGGAGACGTGTATGGAAGCGACAACCTACAACTATAAGGTCGTCCGGCAGTTCGCCATCATGACGGTGGTGTGGGGCATCGTCGGCATGCTGCTCGGCGTGATCCTGGCCTCGCAACTGATCTGGCCGGACCTGACCTTTGGCATTGAGTGGCTGTCGTATGGCCGCCTGCGCCCGCTGCATACCAATGCTGTGATCTTCGCCTTTGGCGGTTCGGCGATGTTTGCAGTGTCCTACTACATCGTGCAGCGCACCTGCCAGGTGCGATTGTGGGCCGAGAAGCTGGCGGCGTTCACCTTCTGGGGCTGGACACTGGTCATCGTGCTGGCGGC
The DNA here is from genome assembly GCA_019911765.1 of Thiobacillus sp. Lineage (GTDB taxonomy): Bacteria > Pseudomonadota > Gammaproteobacteria > Burkholderiales > Thiobacillaceae > Thiobacillus. The sequence continues at coordinate 2,851 of JAIOJU010000175.1, read as the reverse complement.
CATCACCTTGCCGCTGGGCTACACCAGCTCCAAGGAATATGCCGAACTGGAATGGCCGATCGATCTGCTGATCACCGTGGTGTGGGTATCGTATGCACTGGTGTTCTTCGGCACCATCGTCAAGCGCAAGACCAAACACATCTATGTATCCAACTGGTTTTTCGGCGCCTACATTCTGGTGATTGCGATTCTGCACCTGGTCAACAACGCAGAACTCCCGGTCACGCTCACCAAGTCCTATTCAGCCTACTCCGGCGTACAGGACGCGATGGTGCAGTGGTGGTACGGCCATAACGCAGTGGGCTTCTTCCTCACCACCGCCTTCCTCGGCATGATGTATTACTTCATCCCCAAGCAGGCCGGCCGCCCGATCTACTCCTACCGCCTGTCGGTCGTCCACTTCTGGTCGCTCAACTTCATCTACATGTGGGCCGGCCCGCACCACCTGCAATACACCGCTCTGCCCGACTGGGCGCAGTCGCTCGGCATGGTGTTCTCGCTGATGCTGCTGGCGCCAAGCTGGGGCGGCATGATGAACGGCATCATGACGATGTCGGGCGCATGGCACAAACTGCGTACCGATCCCATCCTCAAGTTCATGGTGACCGCATTGTCGTTCTACGGCATGTCCACCTTCGAAGGCCCGATGATGGCGATCAAGACAGTCAACGCATTGAGCCACTACACCGAGTGGACGATCGGCCACGTGCACTCCGGCGCGCTGGGCTGGGTGGCCATGATCACCATCGGTTCGATGTACTACCTGATTCCGCGCCTGTTCGGCCGCGAGTCGATGTACAGCACCAAACTGATCGAGTGGCACTTCTGGCTCTCCACCATCGGCGTGGTGTTGTATATCGCCGCACTGTGGATCGCCGGCGTGGCGCAGGGCCTGATGTGGCGTGCAGCCAACGCCGACGGCACACTGACCTACAGCTTCGCCCAGGTCATCAACACCATGTATCCGTTCTACGGCATCCGCTTGATGGGCGGCGCCATGTTCTTCAGCGGCATGCTGATCATGGCCTGGAACGTCTGGCAGACCACACGGCAAGGCCGCGTAGTGAATGATGCCCCCATCCCACAAGCTGTCCACGCCTAAGGAGACCGAACATGATTTCACATCAAAGCATTGAAAAGAATCTCGGTCTGCTGATCGTGCTGACCATACTCATCGTCAGCGTCGGCGGTCTGGTGCAGATCGTGCCGCTGTTCTTCCAGACCTCCACCACCACCCCGGTGGCCGGACTGAAGCCCTACACGGCGCTGCAGCTGGCGGGACGTGATATCTATATCCGCGAAGGCTGCGTCGGCTGCCATTCGCAGATGGTGCGTCCGTTCCGCGCCGAGACCGAACGCTATGGCCACTATTCGGTCGCCGGCGAATTCGTCTACGACCGTCCCTTCCTGTGGGGGTCCAAGCGTACCGGTCCCGACCTGCATCGAGTCGGCGGGCGCTATTCCGACACCTGGCATACGGCGCACCTGATGAATCCGCGTGACGTGGTGCCGGAGTCCAACATGCCCGCCTACCCCTGGCTCGACCGACCGCTCAAGGATGCCGCCATCCAGAAAAAGATGCGCACCCTGAACATCGTTGGCCACGGCTACACCGAGCAGGAGATTGCCGAGGCGCCGGCCGCGCTGGAAGGCAAGACCGAGCTCGAGGCGCTCATCACCTATCTGCAGGTATTGGGCACTCACGCCCCGAAGAATTGAGCAGCCATGGACAGCGGAACCATCAGTGGCATCGTCACAATCGTATTCGTCCTGGTATTCATCGGCATCGTCTGGTGGGCCTATAGCCGCGACAACAAGCAGGCTTTTGAAGACGCCGGCCGTTTGCCTTTCGAGGAAGACAACGCGCCAATCAGCAAGGGAGACAGCAAATGAGTGATTTCACCAGCGGCTTCTGGCCGATCTACATCAGCATCATCACCCTGGTGAGCATTATCGGCACCTGGATATTTCTCAAGAAACAGACTACCCGCAAGCTCGCGCCCGGCGAAAAGGCCGAGCTCATGGAGCACACCTGGGATGGCGACCTGCAGGATTTCAACAATCCGCTGCCGCGCTGGTGGCTGGGCCTGTTCTACGGCACGATGGTTTTCAGCCTCGTCTATCTGGTGTTGTGGCCCGGGCTGGGCAGCTACTCCGGTGTTCTGGGCTGGACCTCCAAGGGCGAGTACGAGGCCGAGGTGAAAGCCGCCGAAGCCCAGTTCCAGCCGGTATACGCGGGCTTCATGCAGCAGGATATTGCCACTGTGGCAGCCGACCCCAATGCGCGCGCCATTGGCAAGAACCTGTTCCTGACCTATTGCTCGCAGTGCCATGGCTCGAATGCGGAAGGCTCACGGGGTTTCCCCAACCTGACCGATAACGACTGGCTCTACGGCGGGGAACCCGACACCATCAAGACCACCATCACCAGCGGTCGCAACGGCGTGATGCCGGCAATGGGCGGGGTGCTGGGCGAGGCTGGCACCCGGGAAGTGGCGAACTACGTGATGTCGCTATCGGGCCGCAAGCACGATGCGACACTGGCCGCAGCCGGCCAGGCCAAGTTTGCCGAGAACTGCGCTGCCTGTCATATGCCGGATGGCACCGGCATGAAGGCACTGGGTTCCGCCAACCTCACCGACAAGGTATGGCTGTATGGCGGCTCCGAAGCGACGATCATCGAGAGCATTACCAAGGGTCGCAACGGCGTCATGCCTCCCATGACCCAAACGCTCGGCACCACCTCCAATCAGGAAGCCAAGCTGCACCTGCTGGCAGCCTACGTGTACGGCCTGTCGCAAAAGCAGTAAACCACACCGGCTCGCCGGCCAGACCGGCGAGCCGCTTGAGC
>JAIOJU010000174.1 GCA_019911765.1 Thiobacillus sp. | reverse complement strand
CAGTGGCGCCTGACAACTGCATCGCCACCAGGCGCCCCACCACGTCCGAGCTCAGGCCCAATGCCTTGATCTTGTCCTGATCCAGTTGCGCCTTGACTGCCAGCGACTGTTCATTCCAGTCCAGGTTGACCGCTGTCACTGTCGGCTCGGCTGCCACGATCTTGCGCAGTTTTTCAGCCTCGATTTTCAACTGTGGAATATCGCTGCCCGACAACCGGTATTGCACCGGATAGCCCGCCGGCGGGCCGTATTCAAACCGCACGGCCCGCCCACGCACGTTCGGAAAATCAGTCTCGAACAGGGTCTGGATGCGCGCGATTTCACGTTCGCGTGCCGGCACGTCCTGCGCAATCACCACCAGTTGCGCGAAGTTCTTGTTATTGAGTCGCTGATCCAGCCCCAGGACAAAACGGGGGGCACCCTGGCCGATGTAATTGACCACATGCGCCACATCCCTGTCCTGCCGCAGCAGCTTTTCGAACCGGAGCGCTTCGGCGCGCGTGGCATCGATGGAAGCCCCTTCCGGAAGCCACAGCTCGACCAGGATTTCCAGCCGGTCGGATTGAGGAAAGAACTGCTTCTCGACCCGCTGCATCGCCGCCACGCCGACAATCAATGCAACGATGGTCATCGCAATCACGCTACGGCGATGCGTCACGCACCAGGTCACCGCACCGCGAAAACGCCGGTAAAACGACGTGTGGTAAGCCGCCTCTTCATCGACCACTTGATGCGCGGGCTTCAGCAGGAGATGGCCGAAATACGGCGTGACCATCACGGCCACCAGCCAGGACGACAACAAGGCAATGGTCGTCACCGAAAAAATCGCGAAGGTGTATTCACCGACAACCGACTTGGCGAGTGCTATCGGCAGAAAGGCAGTGGCGGTCAGCAGCGTGCCCGTCAGCATCGGAAACGCCGTGGACTGGAACGCGTAGGTGGCGGCCTCGAAACGCCCCCAGCCCGCCTCCAGTTTGTGCGCCATCATTTCCACCGCGATGATGGCATCGTCCACCAGCAGCCCCAGCGCGATGATGAGCGCGCCGGTGGAAATACGGTGCAGGTCGATATTGAAGAACCACATGACCGTGAACGTGATCGCCAGCACCACGGGGATGCTCAGCGTCACCACCAGTCCGGCACGCCATTTCAGCGCCAGAAACGTCACCGCCAACACAATCGCGACGGCTTCGAGGAAACTCTTCATGAAGAGGTTGACGGCGTGGCTCACGATACTGGGCTGGTCGTGAATCCGCCGGATTTCCATGCCCACCGGCAAGGTTTTTTGCAGCGCGTCCATCGCGCTCGCGACGGCCGTGCCCATCGCCACCACATCACCGCCATCGGCCAGCGACACACCCAGCAAAACCGTCGGCTCACCCTGCGAGTGGATTTCGGTTGCGGGCGGATCTTCATAGCGTCGTGTGACTTCGGCGATATCGCCCAGGCGCAGGCTGTGTACCCCCACCCGGATGATGGTTTCGCGCAGCCGCTGCACGTCCGAATACGGACCCGATACCCGCAGCGGGATCGACAGCACGTCGTTTTCCACCCGCCCATTGGCCACCACGCCATTCTGCTCCTGCACCGCCTGCATGATCTGCTGCGGGGTGAGATTCAGCGTGGCAAACTTCTGTGCTGCCACTTCGATATAGATTTTCTCCGGTACCACGCCGAACAGTTCGACCTTGCCGACATGGGGCAAACGCCGTACCTCGCGCTGCGCGTCTTCCGCGGCACGCCGCAGGTCTGCCCGGCTGAAGCCTTCGCCGGTCACGGCGTAAATCGAGCCAAACGTGTCACCGAATTCATCATTGAAGAACGGTCCCTGGACCCCGGCAGGCAATTGCGGCTTCAGGTCGCCCATGCGCTTGCGGATCTGGTACCAGGCCTCCGCCACATCGCGTCCGCGCGTGGTTTCCTTCAGGTTCACAAACAGCGCCGTTTCACCCGCCTTGGCATAGCTCTGCACGAAATCCAGTTCGGGCATTTCCTGCAGCTTCTTCTCGATGCGCTCGGTCAGCTGCTCCGACACCTCTTGTGCCGTCGCTCCGGGCCAGCTTGCCTGAATCAGCATGGTTTTGAAGGTGAAGGGCGGATCTTCAGCCTGTCCCAACTGGAAATAGGAGCGCACGCCCACCAGCAGGATCAGCACGATAAAGAAGCGCACCAGCGCAGGATGCTCGATCGCCCAGCGCGACAGGTTGCCGCGGCCGGGTTTGAATGGCGGCGGAGAATCCGGACTGGAGGGTTGGCTCATGGCTGCTTGACGGGAACCAGCCGCACCTGTTGCCCAGGCGCTATTTTGTGAACGCCTGCGGTTACCACCCAGTCCCCGACTGCCAGGCCCGATACCACCACCGTGCGATCACCGCTCAATTCGCCCAGTTGCACGCTACGCGCCGCTACTTTCCGGGTCTGGCGATCCACCACCCATACCTGCGGCTGGCCATTCACCTTGAACAGGGCAGTCTGCGCCACCGACAGGCTCGGGACGGTTTCGTTGTCGACATCGACTGTCGCCGTCATGCCCAGTTTCACCGCCGCATCGGGCTGGAGGAAGCTGACGCGTGCGCCATAGGTGCGGCTGGCGGCATCGGCCATCGGCGACAACTCGCGCAGACGACCCGCATAGTTCACACCAGGCATCGACCACAGGCGAATGTTCAGTTTCCGCGCGCCACGCAAAGTCTCGAGCGCGTTTTCCGGCACGTCGATACGCACCTCGCGTTCGCCCGTGTGCGCCAGCTGTACCACGGGCTGCCCTGCCTCCACGACCTGACCCGACTCAAATGTGATCGCTGTGATTACCCCCGCGTGCGGCACGGTAAGGCGTGTATAGGCTTGCTGGTTACCCTGGCGCGCGGCCTCGGCGCGAAGCTGACGCACGCGTGCCGAGGCCGCGTCGATAGTGGCACGACGCCGGTCGAGTTCAGCCTGTGAAATGAAGTTTTGCGTGCGCAGTTCGGTAAAACGCTGCAGATCCTGCTGCGCCAGCCTGGCGTCGGCCTCGGCCGCAGTCAATTGCGCCTGGGCCGCATTGACCGCCAATGCGTAATCCTGTGGATCCAGCGTAGCAATGACCTGGCCCGCCTTGACCTGGGTCCCCACCTCCACCGTGCGGGTTTGCACCCGGCCGGCTACCCGGAATGCCAGGTCGGTCTCGTGGCGCGCCCGGACTTCACCGGCATAACGCGTTCCCTGCTGCTCGCTGCGCATGCCGACCTGTTCGGCACGAACCGGGCGAATATCGTCGGGCGGCGGCGGCGCTTCAGGGGTGCATCCTGCCAACAGGACAAAGCTCAAGCAGGCCATCATCAGGGGTCTCATGCCCCAATTATCGCGTAATCACGCCCAAATGAGCAGGCCACTCTCCCCTCAGCCTGTTCAAGAAGGTTGCACCTTTGGCTAAGGACGTTCAGACTGCCTTCCCTTCGATCCGGCACAATCGGCCGACATTCTTTATTTAGTACAGGAGTCCCTTGATGCCATCCGCATCCAAACCCCTCACCGAGGCCGCGCTGCTGAAAATGCCGGCCTCTGCTTACATGAATGCCGATCAGCTGGCGTTCTTCCGTGCGCGCCTCGAGGTTCTGCGTGACGAGATGCTCAGTAATGCGGCAGACACGGGCGCGACCCTGAAGGAAAACGAGAACTTTGCCGATCCTAATGACCGCGCCACCGTCGAGGAAGAACACATGCTGGAACAGCGCGTGCGGGATCGCGAGCGCAAGCTGCTGAAAAAAATCCACACCGCACTGACGCGTATTGATTCGGGCGAGTTCGGCTACTGTCTCGAGACCGGCGAGCCGATCGGGTTGCCGCGTCTGCTGGCGCGTCCCACGGCCGAATATTCGATCGAAGCCCAGGAGCGCCACGAGAAAATGGAAAAGCTGCGCGCCTGATCCGCCCCGCTTCACAGACGTGTTCTCCGTTTTCTCCCTTTGGACGCTCACCGCGTCCTCGCCACAAGGCTCGCTCCATACCGACATGCCGCGACCGGGAAATCACCGGTACGGCAAACCATCACGCCATGAACACCCAGGCTGATGCCAGCTTGCCCATCACCCTGCTCACGGGGTTTCTGGGCAGCGGCAAAACCACGGTTCTGAATCATCTGGTACGCACGCTGCCGCGCACGGCCATCCTGATGAACGAGTTCGGCGCGGTCGCGCTTGACCATCAGCTACTGCAAAAAATGGAAGGCCCGATGGCGCTGCTGTCGGGTGGCTGCGTCTGCTGCACGATTTCCGGCAGCCTCTCGCCGACCCTGAAAAACCTGTGGATGGCACGGCAAAAAGGCGACATCCCCGCATTTGAACGCGTCATCATCGAAACCACCGGCCTGGCCGACCCGGCCCCCGTACTCGACAACCTGCTGCACGACAACTGGATACGCGCACGCTTCCGCCTCGATGGCGTCGTCACCACGGTCGATGCCCTGTTCGGCATGGGCCAGCTGGATGAACACTTCGAAGCCGTCAAACAGGTGGCGGTGGCCGACAAGCTCCTGCTGACCAAAACCGATCTCGCCCCCGCCGATGCCGTCACGGCTTTGCGCGAACGGCTTGCCATGCTCAACCCGGCGGCCGATATCCTTCCTGTCACAAACGGCGAACTCGATCCCGCCGTGATCCAGAATCTGGGCTTGTGGAATGCCGAGACCAAAACGCTGGAAGTGGCGCGCTGGCTGAAGCAGCAGCGCTACCAGCCCGCCCGCACCAGCGCGCCCGGCGGCAAGCCGCAGCCCACCTCTCACGACACGCGCATCCAGGCCTTTTCGGTGGTGCTCGACGCGCCCCTGGATCGCTACGGCCTGCAGTCGGCGCTCAGCATGCTCACCTCGTTTCGCGCCGAAAACCTGCTGCGCTTCAAGGCGATCGTGAATTTGCAGGGCGAACCCCAGCCGGTGGTACTGCACGGGGTGCAGCACGTGCTGTATCCGGAAGTCCGGCTCGACACCTGGCCGGATGATGACCACCGCAGTCGCTTCGTGTTCATCGTGCGCGACCTCGAACCCGAATTCGTCACCCGGCTGCTGGCTGATTTCACCGGCGCGGCCAGCGCACACATCGCGCCAACGCGCCAGGATCAGCCATGAATCTGGCGCAAAAAGTTCTCATCGGCGCAATTCGCGTGTATCAGCTCGCGCTGTCACCCTGGCTGGGCCGACAGTGCCGCTACCTGCCCACCTGCTCGGAATACGGCAAGGAAGCGATTCAAAAGCATGGCGCGCTCAGGGGAAGCTGGCTCGCCGCCAAACGCATCGGCCGCTGCCGGCCCGGCTGCGCCCACGGCTACGATCCGGTTCCCCCGGTCAAGCCGCCCCGGTAGAATCGCAATCATGTCATCGCGTCGCCTGATTTCCTGGTTGCTCGCCCTGGCCCTGTTACTTGGCCAGGCGGCAGCGTTCGCGCATGCGTTGAGCCACCTGGATACGCACGACTCGGTGCTGCCCGACAAGGTCTGCGAAGTCTGCGTCGCCCAGGCCAGCCTCGGCAGCGCCGCGCCGGCAACCGTGTTGAGCCTGCCTGTCGTGTCCGGCATCTACATCGATGTATCCGCCGAGGCACCGCCACCCACCGCCGTCTCGCCCCACTTTGCGCAATCCCGCGCCCCGCCTGCCGCCATCTGAAATCCAGACCTGACGGTCAGAGGCCCGCAAGGCCTGCCGACCGCGTTCTCATTTTTGATGGAGTTCAACCATGTTACGACCCGCCCTGCTGGTGGCCGCGCTTGCGGCTGCCTTTCCGGTTTACGCCGATGCCGATCTGGATGCGCTGCGTGCCGAATTGAAAGAAATGAAAGCGGCTTACGAAACGCGCATCCAGGCTCTGGAATCGCGACTGCAGACAGCCGAATCCAATACGGCTGTCACTTCGCCCGCAATCGCAACCACTCAAGGCGAAACGGCACAACCCGCCCGCAATGCCTTCAATCCCGAAATCTCGTTCATCCTGCAGGGTGGATATGCTCATCTGAAAGATCTCCCCGAACGCCGCATCACGGGTTTTCTGCCCGACGGCACGCCCGAAGAAGCCACGCGCGGATTCTCTGCCAACGAGAGCGAACTGATCCTGTCCGCCAACATCGACCCGTACTTCCAAGGCTATCTCAATGCCGTATTGAACGATGGCTCGATTGGCGTGGAAGAAGCCTGGTTTCAGACCCTGGCATTGGGCCAGGGCCTGACCCTCAAGGGAGGCCGATTCCGCTCCGGCATGGGCTACCAGAACGAGCAGCACCCGCATGCCTGGGATTTCGCCACCAACAACCTCATGTACGAGGCACTCTTTGGTGAAGGCTATGGGAATGACGGCCTGCAGCTGAACTGGGTCGCGCCGACCGAACTGTTCACCGAACTGGGTGCTGAAATCGGCCGTGGGGCGAATTTTCCGGGCACGGATCGCAACCAGAACGGCATTGGCAGTTACACCCTGTATGGTCACGTCGGCGGTGATGTCGGTGATTCGCATAGCTGGCGCGGGGGCGTGTCGTACCTGTCGACACGGGCCACGGATCGTGGCGGCAGCTTCACGGACTTTGCTGATGTGGGCGTAGACACGTCATTCACGGGCGACAGCCAAACCTGGCTGGCGGATTTTGTGTGGAAGTGGGCGCCACGGGGCAATGCCAGCGTCAACAATTTCAAGTTTGCCGCTGAACTGTTTCGCCGCGAAGAAGACGGCAACCTGAACTGTACAAGTGGCATGTGCGGGGCCGGCAGTCCTGGCGCCTACCAGACCGCCCAGTACGGTGGTTATGCACAAGGCGTTTACCAGTTCATGCCGCATTGGCGCACCGGCTATCGCTATGACCTGCTCGATCCCGGCTCACGCGATTACGGCATCAACAACGCCTATCTGCCACGTTCAAATTACAGGCCCACCCGCCACGCGCTGATGGTCGATTACTCGCCGTCCGAGTTTTCGCGCCTGCGCCTGCAATACACGAAAGACCGGGCCAGCGAAGGGCAGGACGAGAACCAGTTCTACGTGCAATACATCTACAGCCTGGGCAGCCATGGCGCCCACGCTTTTTAAGGAGGCCCCATGAAACCCCTGCACCTGCTCGCACTGCTGTTCACGGCTGTGCCTGGCTTGGCCCATGCCGCACTCAACGTCTTTGCCTGCGAACCCGAATGGGGCGCGCTGGCCACCGAACTCGGTGGTGACGCCGTCAGGGTGTACACCGCCACCACCGCCTTTCAGGATCCGCACCACATCGAGGCGCGTCCCAGCCTGATCGCGCAGATGCGTCGCGCCGATCTGGCCGTCTGTACCGGTGCCGAGCTGGAAACCGGCTGGCTGCCCATCCTGTTGCGGCAATCGGGCAACGCAGCGATCCAGCCGGGAAAACCGGGATGTTTCGAGGCTGCGCGCCAGGTTGCGATGCTGGACAAACCGGCCGTACTGGATCGCGCGCAAGGCGACGTTCATGCCGCGGGTAATCCACACATCCAGACCGACCCGCGCAATATTGCTCGGGTGGCACAGGCCCTCAGTGCGCGCCTGATCGAAATCGATCCCGACCATGCCACCCTGTACCGGACGCGACTGGCGGATTTCAACACCCGCTGGAATGCGGCCATGGCACGCTGGCAAATCCAGGCTGCGCCGCTCAAGGGTATGAATATCGTGGTCCAGCACCAGGCCTTTCCCTACCTGGAGAACTGGCTGGGATTGAAGCGGGTTGCCGTGCTGGAACCCAAGCCCGGGGTGGAACCGACCCTCGGCCACCTTGCCGAAGTCGCGACACAACTCAAGGCTGCGCCTGCCAAAGCCGTCCTGCGCGCGGCCTACCAAAGTGCCCGCCCGGCGGAATGGCTGGCGAATCACGCCGGCCTGTCGGTTGTGGTGCTGCCGTTCACCGTCGGCGG
>JAIOJU010000173.1 GCA_019911765.1 Thiobacillus sp. | reverse complement strand
GGCGGGCAAGCTCGACCGCGTGCTGGTCGATGCGCCCTGTTCGGGGCTGGGGACGGTGCGCCGCAACCCCGACCTGAAATTCCGTCAGACTCCCGAAAGCGTGGTGCAGCTGACTCAGAAACAGGCGGCCATTCTGCGCGCTGCGTCCAGGTTGCTGAAACCCGGCGGCCGCCTGGTCTATGCCACGTGCAGCCTGTTGCCGGAAGAGAACGAGGCCATCGTCGAAGCGCTGCTGGCGGGCGGTGGATTCACCTTGCTGCCAGTCAACGAATTGCTGGCACAGAGCAAGATCGACCTCGATACGGGCGCCATGCTCAAGCTGTCGCCTGCGGTGCATGGAACGGACGGCTTTTTTGCCGCCGTCCTGGTCAAATCTGACAGCTGACCGGTTTTGGCATTACAGTTATTCGGTTGGTGTTTTCAGAGAATATCTTGATGCCCGATATGACTGCAGCCTCATTCAATCCCAACAGGCTGGGCACGCTGTGCGGCCTGTTTCAGGCCCGCTTGACTGCTTCATCCGACCGGATGGCCTATCGCCAGTATGACGAATCGCTCAATGCATGGGTGAGCTTCACCTGGGCGCAAGTAGCCGCACAGGTGCAGCGCTGGCAGGCCGCGCTGGTGAAGGAAGGCCTCGTCCCCGGCGACCGCGTCGCCATCATGCTGAAAAACTGCGTCGAATGGGTGATTTTCGATCAGGCCGCACTGGCGCTGGGGCTGGTGACCGTGCCGCTGTATCTGGATGACCGCCCGGACAATGCTGCGTACATCCTCAATCACTCAGGTGCCAGACTGCTCCTGGTCGAGGGCAGGTTCCAGCATAAAAAACTGGCCGAAATTACCGGCTCGGCCAACACACTGCAACACATCGTCAGCCTGACCCCGCCGGAAAATGCACTGGTGAACTGGAGCACGCGGTTTGTGGTGCTGGCCGACTGGCTGGCGGCCGCAGTCGATACGCCCGTGCCGGTACGTCATCCCAGCACCGATATGCTCGCCAGCATTGTTTACACCTCGGGGACCACAGGACGTCCCAAGGGTGTGATGCTGACGCACGAGAACATGTTGTGGAATGCGTTTTACGCTTCGCAATGTGCCGATTTTGGGGAGGATGAAGTCTTCCTGTCGTTTTTGCCCATGTCCCACACGCTGGAGCGCACGGCGGGCTATTACCTGCCGATGCTGATCGGGGCCGAGGTCACCTATGCCCGTTCCATCGCTCAGCTTGCCCAGGATCTGATGACGATCCGTCCCTCTGTGCTGATTTCGGTGCCGCGTATTTATGAGCGGGTGTACGCGCGCATTCAGGACGGGCTGGAGAAGAAGGGCGCGCTCGCCAAACTGCTGTTCAACCTGGCGGTTCAGGTTGGCTGGCGCCGTTTTGAACGTGCACAGGGTCGTGCAGGCTGGCACCCCGAACTCGTGCTGTGGCCGCTTCTGCACAAGCTGGTGGCGGGCAACGTCACCGAAAAACTGGGCGGACGTTTGAAGATAGCCGTTTCCGGCGGCGCGGCGCTCTCGCCCGAAATTGCGCGGGTGTTTATCGGGCTGGGCGTGCCGATTTATCAGGGCTACGGGCTGACCGAGACCAGCCCGGTGGTGTGCGTGAACCGGCCCGATTCCAACGTGCCGTCGAGCATCGGCCCGCCCATGCCCGAGATCGAGGTAAAGATCGGCGACAACGATGAACTGCTCACGCGCAGCCGCTGCGTGATGCGCGGCTACTGGCAAAACGAGGAGGCCACCCGCGCCATGATCGATGCCGACGGCTGGCTGCACACAGGCGACAAGGCGCGCGTCGATTCAAACGGCCATTACACGATCATCGGGCGGATCAAGGACATCATCGTGCTCAACAACGGCGAGAAAGTGCCGCCGACCGACATGGAGTCGGCGATCCTGCTGGATCCCTTGTTTGAACAGGTGATGATCGTGGGTGAAGGCCGGCCTTATCTGGCTGCGCTCACGGTTCTGAACGAGGAGCACTGGCAGGCTTTTGCCGCCAGCCTCAGCGTTGACCCGGCTCATCCCATGTCGCTGCGCGACCCCAAGGTCGTCAAGGCGCTCACCCGGCGGGTGGCCGACCATCTCAAGCATTTCCCGGGCTACGCCCAGATTCGCCGTCTGCATCCGGAACTTGCGCCGTGGACGGTGGATGACGGCCTGCTGACGCCCACCCTGAAAGTCAAACGTAACCAGGTACTCGACCGGTATCGTGCGGTAGTCGAGGCCATGTATGCCGATTTCGCGCGCTAGATTCATATCTAAATTTTTTTGTGGAGAGGTACATGCTTTTATTTCAACCCAATCGTCTGACGCTTGGCCTGGCCTTGATTGGTTGGTGTGGACTGGTGCAGGCGGCCGGATTTGCACTGGTCGAACAAAATGCCAGCGGCCTGGGTAATGCTTACGCGGGCCAGGCGGCCGTTGCTGCTGACGCCAGCACGATTTTCTTCAACCCGGCGGGCATGACCTTGCTGCCGGATCGTCAGTTGGTGATGGCGGGACACTTGATCAAGCCGCAGGCTGAGTTCAGCGGCAGTTCGAATATTGGTGGCGGAAATGGCGGCGATGCAGGGGGTCTGGCAATCGTGCCGAATGGCTACTTCGCCTATCGCCTGACGCCGGACGTTCATGTGGGCGTCGGCATGAATGCGCCTTTCGGGTTGAAAACTGAGTATGACAGTACGTGGGCGGGCCGAACCCAGGGAATCAAGTCCGAACTGAAGACCATTAACCTCAATCCTGCAATTGCCTGGAAAGCCAATGAATCGCTTTCGCTGGGTGCCGGCCTGAGCGTTCAATACGCACAAGCGACGCTGACCAGCCAGACGGGAGGCGGATTGCTGACGGTCAAGGGCGACAACTACAGCTGGGGCTTCAACCTGGGCGCGCTGTGGCAGCTTTCCGATGCAACCCGCATTGGCCTGGCCTACCGTTCGGAAGTGGACCAGAAACTGGAGGGCACCGCCGAGTTTTCAGTGGTGACGGCGTTGAACACCCCGGTGACGGCAAGTGTTACCTTGCCGGACAGCGCCTCGCTTTCGCTGGTTCATCAATTGAACCCTCGGCTGGAATTGCTGGCCGACATGACCTGGACAGGCTGGAGTGATTTTGATGAACTCCGCATCGTGCGTGCTGCCGGTACCACGCTGGGCGTAACGCCGGAAAACTGGAATGACAGCTATCGTTATTCGGTGGGCGCAAATTACCGCCTGAATGACAAGGTGACCCTGCGAAGTGGGTTGGCGTATGACGAGACACCGGTCTCCGACGCTTTCCGCACTGCGCGCATTCCGGACGAGAGCCGCACCTGGCTCTCCTTTGGCGCACAGTACCGCTTGTCCAGCAAGAACACGATTGACGTTGGCTATGCCCACTTGTTTGTAGACGAGGCGCGTATCAACAAGACTGAAAGTGGCGTCACCCTGGCCGGTACTTACGAAGCCTCGGTCGATATTCTTTCCGCCCAGCTAACCCATAACTTCTAGCCTTGATGCAGACCATCCCCTTCGACAACCTTCTGACGCGTCTGATCGACGAAAGTCAGGATGTCGTTCTATTGTGGCAATTGGGTGTGCTGGCGGCCTGCGGGCTGGCAGCCTGGGGCATGATGCGTCTGCTCAGACCGTATCTGGAGCAGACGGATAGCGTGTGGTCTGCCGGGCATGCGGGGATCCGCCGGGTGGAATTCCCGCTTTTCATGTTGCTGGCGCTGCTGATCGGGCGCGAGATCGCGGACATCTGGCTGGCCAACACGCACCTCCTGAATCTGGCCGTGCCGCTGTTGCTGGCATGGGTCGGCGTCCGGCTGGTCGTTTATGCGCTGCGCTACATATTCGAGCCACGCGAATCGCTCAGGCTATGGGAGCGGGCAGTCGCCTGGCTGATCTGGGGCGCATTTGCGCTGCACATCACGGGGCTGCGCCCGCGCATCTACGCGGCCATGGAGGCGCTGTCGTTCCAGTCGGGCGGCCACCGCTTCTCGCTGTGGCTGCTGTTCCAGGCCGCCGTGGTGATTGTGGTGGCGATCATCGTCGCGCTGACGCTGGCGCGCGTGGTCGAAAGCCGCCTGATGAGGGTCACGCAGATGAATCTGTCGCTGCGCATGGCGCTGGCGAAAGCCGCCCGCACCGTGTTTCTGATTTTGGCTGTGCTGGTGACCCTGCCGGCGGTGGGCATCGACCTCACCGTGCTGTCGGTATTCGGCGGGGCGCTGGGCGTGGGGATCGGCTTTGGCCTGCAAAAGGTCGCCAGCAACTACATTTCCGGTTTCATCATTTTGCTGGACCGGTCGGTGCGGATCGGCGATCTGGTCACGGTTGACAATAAATACGGTGAAGTCAGCCAGATCAATACACGCTACACGCTGCTGAAAGCGCTTGATGGCACCGAAAGCATCGTCCCCAATGAAATGCTGATCGCGCAGACGGTAATCAATCATTCGCTGTCCAAACCCAACGTCCGCATTGCGCTGCCGATGCAGGTGTCCTACGGCACGGATCTGGAACGGGCCGAGGCCTTGATGCTGGAGGCGGCGCATGCGCAGCGCCGGGTGATACTCGATGATCCCGACAATCTGCCCAAGGTGCTGCTGAAAGAGTTTGCCGACAATGGCATCCTGCTGGAACTGGCGGTATGGATACGGGATGCCGGTGAAGGCCAGAACAACCTGCGCTCCGACATCAACTGGGCGATCTGGCGACGTTTCAAGGCTGAAGGGATCGAAATTCCCTTCCCGCAGCGCGTGATCCACATGGCCCCGACGATGGCCGTGGAAGCGAATAATCCTTGATTTTTATGGGGTTTATCCGTAAATTGACCAGTGGAACCCTCCCTTTTTGGAAACCATAAACCATATGCACTTAGGCTTGCTGGACCTGCCGTGGTGGGGTTATGTGCTGGCTACGCTGGCACTTACCCACATCACCATCGCTGCTGTCACCATTTTTCTGCATCGTTCGCAGGCACACCGTGCGGTCGATCTGCATCCCATCGTCAGCCATTTCTTTCGTTTCTGGCTGTGGCTCACCTGCGGCATGGTCACCAAGGAATGGGTCGCCATTCATCGCAAGCACCACGCCAAGTGTGAAACACCGGACGATCCGCACAGCCCGCAGACGCGCGGCATCAGAAAGGTATTCTGGGAAGGCTCCGAACTGTATCGTGCCGAAGCCAAGGTGGCCGAGACGCTGGAAAAATACGGTCATGGCACGCCCGATGACTGGCTCGAACGCAATGTCTACAGCGGTCACTCGGCCACAGGCATCTGGCTGATGATGGCGATCAACCTGGTGGTGTTCGGCCCGATCGGCCTGACCATCTGGGCCGTGCAAATGGCGTGGATACCGGTTACGGCTGCGGGCATCATCAATGGCGTTGGCCATTACTGGGGCTATCGCAACTTTGCGTGTGAAGATGCCAGCACCAATGTCATGCCATGGGGCATCCTGATCGGCGGCGAAGAACTGCATAACAACCATCATGCCTACGGCACGTCCGCCCGACTGTCCAACAAGTGGTACGAGTTCGATATTGGCTGGCTCTATATCAAGCTGATGACCTACGTCGGCCTGGCCACGGTCCGCAAGGTGGCGCCTACCGTGAAGTGGCTGCCGGCCAAGCCGCTGTGTGACCTGGATACGCTGCAAGCCATCATTACCCATCGCTACGACGTAATGACGCGTTTTGTGCGCAGCGTGCGGGCGGATAGCGCGGCCGAGATTACGCGCTTGAAGGCAAGTGCAACCGTGCCGCAAAACTGGAATCTCGATAGTTTTCGCCGTTGGCTGCACAAAGAGCCGGCTGAACTGGCGGCTGCCGACAAGGCGGATCTGGATGGTCTGCTGGGTAAAAGTGAGCGCCTGCAAACGGTCTATCGCATGCGGCAGGAGCTTGCCGCCATCTGGAGCCGCTCGACGGCGACGCGCGAACAGTTGCTGGAGCAATTGCAGGCGTGGTGTAAACGCGCTGAAGATAGCGGTATCCAGTCGCTGAAGGATTTCTCGGTGCGCTTGCGCAGCTATGCCTGATCGTTGCCGGGTGGCCTTCGGGTTACCCGGTGCCGTGACGATGATTCGTTACGCAGCAAGCAAAGCCCAATAAAAAACCCGCCAACCGGCGGGTTTTTTATTGGGTCATCGACTGAATCACTTCAGTTTGATTTCCTTGTACATCACATGCTTGCGAGCCTTGGGATCGAACTTGCTGATCTCCATTTTCTCGGGCATGGTCTTTTTGTTCTTGGTGGTGGTGTTGAAGTGACCGGTGCCCGCAGTGGACTCCAGCTTGATCTTTTCGCGTCCGCCTTTAGCCATGATGCAACTCCTTAAACGGCCACGCCGCTGGCGCGGAGGTCAACCAGAACGGCATCGATGCCATTCTTGTCGATGGTGCGCAGGGCAGCAGTGGACAAACGCAGACGGATCCAGCGGTTTTCGCTTTCAACCCAGAACCGGCGGTATTGCAGGTTGGGGAGGAAACGACGCTTGGTTCTATTGTTGGCGTGGGAAACGTTGTTTCCGACCATGGGCTTCTTGCCCGTTACGACACATACGCGAGCCATGACACTGCTCCAAAATTGAGGGTTAACCAGTCAGGATTAACCGTGAGGGCTAACCCGAGAACCGCGATTTATATCACAGCTTGCAAGCGCGAGGCAAGCGCCGCAGGCATTCAAAGATGGCCGGACTCCATGAATGATAGAGATGACGCGCCCGCCACGATGAAATGGTCCAGCACGCGCACGTCCACCAGTGCCAGTGCTTCCGCCAATCGGCGGGTGAGGCTGCGGTCGGCCTGACTGGGTTCGGCCACGCCGCTTGGGTGGTTATGCGCCAGGATCAGCGCGGCCGCATTGAGCGCCAGGGCACGCTTGACGATTTCCCGGGGGTAGACGCTGGTTTGGGTCAGGGTGCCGCGAAACAGCTCTTCGACCGCAATGACGCGGTTTTGCGCATCGAGAAACACGCAGCAGAACACTTCATATTCCTTGTTGCGCAGGATCAGCCGCAGGTAGTCGCGCACGGCATGGGGCGATTCGAGGGCGTCGCCGGCCTGCATGTCTTCGCCCAGCGTGCGGCGGGCCATCTCCATCACAGCCTGCAGCAAGGCATATTTGGCTTCGCCCACGCCCGGTGCGGCACAGGCTGCTTTCTTGTCTGCGCGACAGAGTCCCGCCAGCCCGCCAAAACGCTCGATCAGGTCCCGTCCCAGGTCGACCGCGCTTTTGCCGACCACGCCCGTGCGCAGAAACACGGCGATCAGTTCGGCATCGGTCAGGGCGGAGGCGCCCTGTTTCAACAGTTTTTCGCGCGGACGCGCGTCTTCCGGCCAGTCACGAATCGCCATGTTTCCCCCTCTCCCGTAGAATGCCGCCATTGTTATTGAAAGCCGAGACGGTGTCGCTAGCCCGCAAAAAAATTCTCCTCGGGGTAACTGGAGGCATTGCTGCCTATAAAGCAGCCGAATTGTGTCGCCTGCTGGTTAAAGCGGGTGCCGATGTGCAGGTGGTGATGACGGCTGCAGCACAGCAGTTTGTCACGCCGCTGACGTTTCAGGCGCTGTCGGGCAAACCGGTGCTGACGTCGCTGTGGGATGCCGCCAGCGGGGATGGCATGGAACACATCCATCTGTCGCGCAATGCCGACCTGCTGCTGGTGGCGCCGGCTTCTGCCGACTTCCTGGCCAGGCTCGCGCAGGGACGGGCGGACGATGCGTTGTCGACGCTTTGCCTGGCACGCGCTTGCAAGCTGGCTGTCGCGCCCGCGATGAACCATGAAATGTGGGCAGCGCCACCCACCCGGCGCAATCTGGGGCAGTTGCAGGCAGACGGCGTACAGGTGCTGGGTCCCGCAGCCGGTGAACAGGCCTGTGGTGAGGTCGGCCTCGGCCGCATGCTGGAGCCGGTCGACATCATGAGTGCGCTATCGGGCCTGCTGGGCGGCGGGGCACTGGCGGGCAGGCGGGTGCTGGTGACGGCCGGCCCCACCTTCGAACCGATTGATCCGGTGCGCGGGCTGACCAATCTGAGTTCCGGCAAGATGGGCTACGCAGTCGCCCGGGCGGCTGCCGAAGCGGGTGCCGAAGTGTGCCTGGTTTCAGGTGCAACCTGCCTGGCCACGCCTGCAGGCGTGCGCCGGATCGACGTGCAAAGCGCGGCGGACATGCACCGGGCGGTGCTGGCCGAACTGCCCTGCGACGTATTCATTGCAGTCGCGGCGGTGGCGGATTACCGGGTGGATGCGGCCGCGGCGCAAAAAATCAAGAAAACTGCGGACGACCTCACGCTGCGCCTGGTTGCCAACCCGGACATCCTGGCCGAGGTGGCAGCCTTGCCCGATGCGCCATTTTGCGTGGGATTCGCCGCCGAGACCGAACAACTGGCCGAGTTTGCCGAAGCCAAGCGCCTTCGCAAGAAACTGCCGCTCCTGGTCGGCAACCTGGCGCAGGACACGCTTGGGCAGGATGCGGCCGAGCTGGTGCTGTTCGATAACCAGGGCCAACATCGCCTGCCGCGAGCCGACAAGCTGACCCAGGCACGGAATTTGATAGCCCACCTTGCAAATCAACTGAACTGACGAAAGCCCGACAAAAATGAAGATGGATGTGAAGATTCTCGACGCTCGCCTGCGCGATCAACTGCCACATTACGCCACGGCAGGCTCCGCCGGACTGGATTTGCGCGCCTGTATCGATGCCCCGATGATGCTGGCGCCGGGCGAAACCCAACTGATCCCCACGGGCATGGCCATCCATCTGGCCGATCCGGGATTTGCGGCGCTGATTCTGCCGCGCTCGGGTCTGGGCCATAAACACGGCATCGTGCTGGGCAATCTGGTGGGGCTGATCGACTCGGATTATCAAGGCCAGCTCATGGTTTCCGCCTGGAACCGTGGCCAGCAGGCGTTCGAGCTGACGCCAATGGAGCGGCTGGCGCAACTCGTGATCGTGCCGGTGGTGCAGGCCGAGTTCAACGTGGTGGACGAGTTCGACATGAGCCAGCGTGGGGAAGGCGGGTTCGGCAGCACGGGCAGGCAATAGTGTCGGATTTCTTTACACGGACGTGACCCATACACCCGACAGGCTTCCCTGCCGGGTGTATTCACATTGGGGCATGGATTTTGCTGCGTATAGCGCCATGTCGGCTGGCTGTCCGGGAAAAATCGGGAGCCTGTCGTTGCGGAGACAACAAACATAAGAGGCCAGGACGTGTTGATATTGATTTCCCTGCTGTACCGGGGGGCGATTGGGAATGCCGGTTGTGCGGCGGGCGGTTTGCTGCGGCGATTGACGTGAGCACGCCTTAGTGCCTTCCTGACGTATGCCCCGTTCATCCATATTGCGATTCGGTTTGACCCTCGTTGCAGCGCTGGTGCTGCTGGCGGGGATTGTCACGGCTGCGTTTTATGTGACGCGGCCGCAGGCGCAACCGGTGCAGGAGGAGTTCGAGAAGCCGGTGATGGCTGCGCAGATTGAATTCATGGCCGACGCCATGCAGCGCAGCGCGTCACGGATTGCGGCCCACCCCCAGACGCTGGCCTGCTTTGCCAGCGCTGCGCCGGATGTGTGCCAGGCGCAGGCTGCCAACCTGTATGCCCTGAATCAGGATGCCACCGTGCTGTTCGTCACCGACGGGCAGCGCCAGTTGTTGCCGGGTTTCCTGCCGGGCGAGGCGCGGCGTCTTCTGGCCACGGCTGGGCGCGGCGGCGCGGGGGCGACAGCTACAGCCACCTTTAATCTGTCCCTGTCGCATCCGGTGCTGGGAAGCGATGGCAAGCGGCTCGGGTTTGTCATCGTCGAGCAGAGCGTGCCGCAGTTGCAGGCCCTGTTCGATACGCTGCCGCTGCCGGATGCCGCCGCTTACGCCGAATTGCAGCAAAATCAGGCGGGTGATACATCCATGGTGTTGATGCGGCGCGGCAACCAGGCAATCAAGCGCCATGCCAAGCCCACGCTGGTCGCCCTGGCTGGTACGCCCTGGCAAATCGCCGTGTGGCGGCCGGTCACCCCGGTGGTCGAGAATGTCGCGCCTTATGTGCTGGGGTGGCTGGTCGCCAGCCTGATCATTGCCATCCTGGTGGTGGCGACCGCCTTGGCTGTGCGCAACCGGGTGGTCGACAACCTGCGGATGATGGTGAAATTCACCAATGACCTGCGGCAGCAACGGTTGCGCTCGGCTTACCCGATGAGTCTGGCCGAATTCCAGAGCCCGCTCGAAACCATGCTGAAACTCGGCAAAGTCATGCTTGGCCGCCAGAAAGAAGTGACCTCTCAGGCGCGGCTCGATCACCTGTCCCAGGTCAACAACCGGCGCAGTTTCGATGAAAAGCAGAAAGAATTGTTTGCGACGCTGAAGGATGGCTGGTCGCATAGTTTGCTGATTCTGGATATCGACAACTTCAAGCAGGTGAACGATACCTTTGGCCACGAAGCCGGCGATCAGCTCATCATCAAGTTTGGCAATGTGTTGAAGAGTTGTCTGCGCAACAGCGATTTCATCGCGCGCCTGGGAGGCGACGAGTTCTGTGTGCTTTTCCCTTACACGCAGCTGGACAAAGCACAGGAACTGGCCGACCGGCTGCGCGCCAATATGCCGGAAAGCGTGGAACTGATTCCAGGCGTGACGCAAAAACTGTCATGGAGCGGCGGCTTGTCGGAGTACAGTCGCGACGACAAGCAGGAAAGCGAAGCGCTGGCACGCGCGGATGCTGCCTTGCTGGAAGCCAAGCGCGGTGGCCGCAATGCCACACGCATCAGGGCTGCCGCCTGAGCCCCATCAGCAGCAGACCGATTCCAAGTATTCCCCACAGTGCCAACACTGGCCGATTGCCCCAGCGCACATACGGCGTGCTGCCAGCATAGCCCTGTATGGTCCCGGAGAGACTGCCCGGCTGGAACAGCGGCAGCGACGCCAGCACATGGCCCTGCGCATCGATGATGGCCGTGACGCCGGTGTTGGTGGCGCGCAGCATCATGCGACCGGTTTCCAGTGCGCGCATCTGCGACATCTGGGTGTGCTGCCACGGCGCAAAAGAATCGCCGAACCAGGCCAGGTTGCTGACGTTGACCAGCACACTGGCCTCTGGCAGCTGGCGGATGATTTCCTCGCCAAACGCATCTTCGTAGCAGATATTGGCGGCCACGCGCTGGCCGCCAATGGCGAGCGGACGCTGGTCTGGCGCGCCGCGCGCAAAATCCGATAGCGGGATATGCAGCACTTCGATCACCCAGCCCCACACCGCTTTCAGCGGAACGAATTCACCGAACGGCACCAGATGCACCTTGTGATAACGCTGGCTGGGTGCGCTGCCGAGGCTGATGACGCTGTTGTAATACGCGCCCTGCAGCGATCCGGTTGGCAGTCCGGTTAGTACATCGCCGCCATTCTTTTGGCCGAGCGAGATCAGTCCGTCGCGATAGAAATCCGGGAGGTCGGATTCAAACAGGGGCAGGGCGGTTTCCGGCAACACGATCAACTGCGCCGGTGACGCCGCCGCCATGCGCGCGTAGCTTTCCAGCGTGGCACGGGTTTTTTCCGGCCGCCATTTCATGTCCTGCGGGACATTGCCCTGCAACAGCGCGACTGTAGTCGGGGCGCCATCGGGCGTGGTCCAGTTGACGCCGCGCAGGAGTTGTCCGCCCACTCCGAGCGCCACGACTGCAACCAGCGCCCATAGCCGTTTCGGCAGGGGGCCGCGTGTTGTCACGCTCCACGCCAGCAGTGCTGCGATGAGCGCCAGCAGGAATGACACGCCATACACGCCGATCAGCGGCGCGTAGCCGGCCAGCGGGCTGAGCGGCACCTGCGAGTAGCCGATGCCCAGCCACGGAAAGCCGGTGAAGAGCCAGCCCCGCACCCATTCCGCCACGCCCCACAATAAAGGTATCAACAGCAACAGGCGCAACGCGGGCGCAATGCGCCAGCGTGCCTGCAGCGCTCCGACGGCAGCAGGGAACAGGGCCAGCACCGCACAAAACAGGAAGGTGGCCAGTGCCGCCAGCCAGGTCGCCATGCCGCCATAGACCGACAGGCTGATGAATACCCAGCTGACACCGGTGATGAAAAAGCCCAGTCCCCAGGTGAAGCCGATCAGGAAGCCCGCGCGGCTCGACGTGATGCGTACCTGCAGCGCGAACAACAGCGCCAGGCTGAATAGGGGTAACAGCCACCATTTGAACGGCGCAAAACCGGCCACGGCCAGCGCCCCGGCTGCCAGGCTCAGCAGCAACATCGGAAACGACACATGAGCCATGGCGGGTGGCTTACCCGCCATGGACGGTAATGCGGTGCTCAATGCGACGACTCGAAATCGATATGGCCATCGATCAGTGTGTAGCGCACCCGGCCCTGCATCGGGTGGTTGAGGAAGGGCGTGTTGTCGCCCTGGCTGGTCAGGGTTCTGGAGGTGACTACCCACTCGACTGTTTCGTCGAAGATGCAGATGTCGGCACAGCTGCCCACTGACAGGTTGCCGCCGGGGATCCCCAATATTTGGGCAGGCTTCCACGAAATCAGATCAATCGCCTGCATCAGCGATACGCCCATTTCGCGCGCCCATTTCAGGGTCAGCGGCAACAGCAGTTCGACTCCCGAGGCCCCCGGCGCCGATTCACCGAATGGCACCTGCTTCACGTCTTCATCGACCGGCGTGTGGTCGGAGCACAGCGCGTCGATGGAGCCGTCGCGCAGCGCTTCGCGGATGGCATCGCGATCACGCAGACTGCGTAGCGGCGGGACCAGATGCAAGTGCGAGTCGAAGCTGATGAGATCGTTTTCCGACAAATGGACGTGCGTGCTGGCCACGTCACAGGTGACCGACAGACCTTGTGCCTTGGCGGCGCGCACCATGGCGATGCCTTCGCGCGTCGACAGGCGGGCCAGGTGGATGCGTGCGCCGGTTTCGCGGGCCAGCAGCAAAATCGTCGCCAGCGCCACGGTTTCTGCCAGGGCCGGAATGCCCGCCAGGCCCAGGCGCGAGGCCACGGGACCATCATGCGCAATGCCATCGCGTGTCAGCGATACATCCTGCGGGCGCAGCCACAGGCTGAAATCGAAGGTGGCGGCATATTGCATGGCGCGCAGCAGTACCTGCGTGTCGGTCAGCGGCGCATCGGCCTGGGTAAAGGCGCGGCAGCCCGCTTCGGTCAGCTCGGCCATCTCGGTCAGCATCTTGCCTTCGAGTTTCTGCGTCAATGCGCCAATCGGATAGACGCGCGGCCCCGGCAGGTGCTTGGCGCGGAATTTCAGCATTTCCACCAGCCCGGGCTCGTCCAGCGGCGGGTCGGTGTCGGGCGGGCACGCCAGCGATGTGATCCCGCCCGCGGCAGCCGCAAGCATTTCGGATTCGAGCGTGGCACGATATTCAAAGCCGGGTTCGCGCAGCCGCACCGACAGATCGATCAGACCGGGGCAGACGATGAGGCCGCTGGCATCGATGGTTCGGTTGGCGTGGAAGTCTGTCGGTGCGTCGCCAATGGCGACTATTTTCCCCGCCACCACAAACAGATCGGTGATTTCATCGCGCGCATTCATCGGGTCGATGACACGCCCGTTCTTGATATGAATCTTCATGTGGCCGATCCTCCCGCCAGCAAAGCCATCACCGCCATCCGCACCGCAATCCCGTAGGTCACCTGCGGCAGGATCACCGACTGGGGGCCGTCAGCCACTTCCGAATCGATCTCCACGCCGCGATTCATCGGACCGGGGTGCATGACGATGGCGTCGGGTTTGGCATAGGCGAGTTTTTCCGGTGTCAGGCCAAAGAACTTGAAGTATTCCTGTGCGCTGGGCAGCAGCGCGCCTTTCATGCGCTCGTTCTGCAGGCGCAGCATGATGACCACGTCGCAGCCGGCGAGGCCGGCGGTCATGTCGTGATAGACCTTGACGCCCATTTGCTCGACGCCTGTCGGCAGCAGCGTTTTGGGCGCGATTACACGGACTTCCGGCACGCCCAGCGTGGTGAGTGCATGGATCTGTGAACGTGCCACGCGCGAATGCAGCACGTCGCCGACGATGGCCACGGTCAGGTTGTGAAAGTCGCCCTTGAAGCGGCGAATGGTGAACATGTCGAGCAAACCCTGGGTCGGGTGGGCGTGGCGTCCGTCGCCGGCGTTGATCACCGAGATGTGCGGCGCCACATTGCGGGCGATGAAATGCGCCGCCCCCGACTGCGAATGACGCACGATGAACATGTCGGCGTGCATGGCGGCGAGGTTGTCGACGGTATCGAGGATGGCCTCGCCCTTGGTCTGGCTGGAGGTGGAAATGTTGAGGTTGACCACGTCGGCGGACAGACGCTTGGCGGCAATCTCAAAGGTGGTGCGGGTGCGCGTCGACGGCTCGAAAAACAGGTTGAATATGCTTTTACCGCGCAGCAGCGGCACCTTTTTCACCTCGCGTTCGCCCACGTCCATGAAGGATTCGGCGGTGTCGAGAATTTGCGTCAGGATGGCGCGTGGCAGGCCGTCGAGCGTGAGCAGGTGGCGCAGACTGCCGTCTTGATTGAGTTGTGGATTCATGCGAGCGAGAGGGTCAAGTGGCCGTCGTCCAGCCGCGAAAGGTTGATGTTCTGGTGGTTGGGCACGGTAAGCGTGAGCCCGGCAAAGTCGGGCCGGATCGGCAGTTCATGGTCGCCCCGGTCAACCAGCACTGCCAGCCGGATCGTGGCCGGGCGGCCGTAGTCGAACAGTTCGTTCATGGCCGCGCGCACGGTGCGTCCGGAGTGCAACACATCATCGATCAGCAGGATGTCGCGGCCTTCCAGATCGACCGGCAGGGTTGAGGGCTTGACCTGGGGATGCAGGCCGATGCGCGAAAAGTCGTCGCGATAGAACGAAATATCGAGTGTGCCGAGCGGCGTGGCGCACTTCAGCAAGGCGTGCAAACGTTCGGCCACCCATACGCCGCCGGTATGGATGCCGACGATCACGGTTTCAGGGGTGAGACTGGGTGCAATTGCTGCGGCAAGTTGCGCAATCAGCGTGTTGGCATCAGGCAATGAGGCGTGCATCAAAAAATCCTTGGAGAATGAGCTGCGCGGCGACGGCGTCTGTCAGCGCCTTGTTCTTCTTGCCGTGGATCCCGCGCGCATGAAGCTCGGATTCAGCGGCCGTGCTGGTGTGCCGTTCGTCCACCCAGAACACCGGTAGATTAAAGCGCGATTCTAGTTTACGCGCGAAGTTTTTGGCCACCCGGGTCATTTCATGTTCGCTGCCATCGGCGTGGGTGGGCAATCCCAGTACCAGCAGCACCGGCTGCCATTCGGTGATCAGCTTGGCGATGGCCGAGAGCCGGGCCTCGGTCGAGTCGGCCTGGATGACAGTAAGGGGATGGGCGATACCGATGGACAGTTCGCCCGATGCGACGCCGGTGCGTTTCAGGCCCAGGTCGAGGGCCAGCACCGTGCCGTGGGTGTCTGCATAGTTCAAGCGTGCCCGGCTTCTTCGGACAGGCTGGCGAAATCGATGCCCAGCAGTTTCATCGCGGCGGGCAGGCGTTCTTCCGGCTGCAGATCGAAGATCACCTGGGGATCGGCCGCCACCGACAGCCAGGCGTTCTGCTTGATTTCATCTTCAAGCTGGCCGGCTCCCCAGCCTGCGTAGCCCAGTGAGACCATGAATTTTTCGGGCCCCGCATCCTGGCTGACCGCTTCCAGCACATCTTTTGACGTGGTCAGGCTGACTGAATCCTTGACGGTCAGCGTGGAACTGAAGGTCAGCGGCGGGGTGTGCAGCACAAAGCCGCGTTCGGTCTGCACCGGCCCACCAAAGTACACCATGTCATGATGCAGGCGCTCGGGCAGGGTCAGACCGATCTGCTCGAACAGCGTCGACAGATCCAGATCGATGGGCCGGTTGACCACCACGCCCAGCGCGCCCTGGTCGCTATGGTCGCAGATATAGGTCAGCGTGCCATTGAAATTGGGATCGACCATGCCGGGCATGGCGATCAGGAAATTGTGGGTGAGGTTAACGGTTTCCATGATGTCCCTCCCATTGTAAGCTGCCTCAAATCAAGCGAGCACCACTTTTTGCATCCCGCACTTAACACTATAGCGACCAGATTGCACCGTGCCTGAATACACCCTGCCCGAATATGACCGCGCCCTGCTCTGGTTTCGCCGCGATCTGCGCGATTATGACCATGCAGCCCTGTATCACGCGCTTAAATACGCCCGGCAGGTGGTCTGCGTATTCATATTCGACCGGGAAATACTGGATGCGTTGCCTGACCCGGCCGATCGTCGGGTCGAATTCATTCGTGCAAGCGTGGCCGAACTGCAGCAGGCCTTGCAGGCCAGGGGCGGGGGGCTGATTGTCAACTATGGCGCGGCAACAGAACAGATTGTCAAACTGGCGACAGAATTCAAGGCTGAAGCCGTGTTTTTCAATCACGACGACGATCCCGCTGCCCAGGCGCGCGATGCCCTCGTCGAAACCCGGCTGCATGCGCAGGGTATTGCGGTTCATCACTTCAAGGATGTGGTGATCTTTGAGCGGGATGAACTGCTGACAGGTAGCGGAACGCCCTACAGTGTTTTCACGCCCTACAAGCAGGCCTGGCTCAAAAACCTGACGCCGTACCATCTGCGGGCCTATCCGGTCGATGCTTATGCCAGCAGGCTGGTTGCGCGATCGAGTGCCATCCCGGAGTTACTGGAGATGGGCTTTGTGCCAACCAATCTGGCCGAACTGGCACTACCTGCCGGCATGTCGGGCGCGGCTCATCTGCTTGAGGATTTCATGGAGCGTATCAGCCGCTATCAGGAAACCCGTGATTATCCTGCACTCAATGGGACGTCACATTTATCGGTGCACCTGCGCTTCGGCACGATTTCCATTCGCCAGCTAGCGGCCGCAGCGTACCAGCAGGGTAGGCGTGGCGCACACGCCTGGCTGGCCGAACTGATCTGGCGCGATTTCTACCACCAGATTCTCTGGCATCGCCCTGATGTTGCTGCAGGTCATACCTTCAAGCGCCAATACGACCACCTGCCATGGCCCAATCCGCCGGGCCACTTTGATGCGTGGTGCGAAGCGCGTACAGGTTACCCGCTGATCGATGCCGCGATGCGCCAGTTGAACCAGACTGGCACTATGCACAATCGCCTGCGTATGGTGGCGGCCTCGTTTCTGACCAAGGATCTGCTGGTCGATTGGCGCTGGGGCGAGAAATATTTCGCGGACAAACTCATCGACTACGACCTCGCCGCCAACAGCGGTGGCTGGCAGTGGGCGGCCTCGGTGGGGTGTGATGCGCAACCCTGGTTTCGCATCTTCAATCCGCTGACACAATCCAAAAAATTTGATGCACACGGCCAGTTTATCCGTCGCTATGTGGCCGAACTGGCGCACATCCCGGAGAGGTTTATCCATGCCCCATGGACGATGCCGGCTGCCGAGCAGCAGAGAGCTGGGTGTGTCATCGGGCGCGACTACCCCGAGCCGGTCGTCAGCCACGCGGCGCAGCGGATACAGGCACTCGACCTGTTCAAGAAATCAGCCTCATCGCCGTCAACATACAAATAGGTAAATTAAAAAAATGGGACGCGGCCTGTTGCGGACGGGTACGTTGGACCAGTTGCCCGTATGCAGCGAATAGGTGCTGCTGGCCATTAACCGCGGCCCCAGATCGGGAATTTCGACGCTGGCAGTGTGGTTCGTACTGATCCCTACTCATGGAGAGGCCCTTTTCCGATGCAATTGTCAGGACAAGACACCTCCCGTCTCGGCGGCATGCTGCTGCTGACGGCGAGTCTGCCGCTGCTGCTATGGCAGGCCGTGCCGGCCAATCAGGTGGCGATCTCGGCCCCGGCTTTCCTGGCGGTTCATTCGGTGATGGAAATATTTGCCATCATCGTTGCTGCGCTGGTTTTCTTTACCGGCCACGGCGCCAGGGACACCGTGTGCTCGATCCGTTCCATCGTGCTGGGCTATGCGTTTCTGGCGGTGGCACTGTTCGACATTCTGCATTTCCTGTCCTACATGGGGATGCCGGACCTGGTCAGCCCCAACTCTCCCCATAAAGCGATTCTGTTCTGGCTGTGCGGCCGCTTCGCCGCAGGGGCTGGCCTGCTGGCCTACATTCTGATTCCGGAAGTGCCCGCCACACGCGATTCGGTGCGGCGTGCCGCGCTGCTTGGGGTGCTGCTGGGGGTGGGGGCGATTGCGACGATTTTCCTGGTCACGCCGCAATCCCTGCCGGCAATGTATGTGGCTGGACTGGGGCTGACCCCGCTCAAGGTAGCCCTCGAATGGGGGGTGTTCGGTCTGTATCTCGGCATAGCGGGGCTGCTGTTCCTGCGCCGCGAGCAGGTCAGCCACTGCGACGTCGGCAGCCTCATGCAGGCGCTGCTGTTGATGGCTGCAGGCGAGCTTTTCTTCATCGTCTATGTGGAAGTGAGCAGCACCGCCAACCTGCTGGGACATCTGTACAAGGTGTTTGCCTACTATTATCTCTATCTCGCGATCTATGCCGATGCGGTGAGCCGGCCGTTCCGCCAGATGCGGCACATGCTGACGCACGACGACCTGACCGGACTGCCCAATCGCATGTCGTTCAGCGACAGGCTCAACCTGGCGGTGAGACGCGCCCGCACGGATGCTCCGTGCGCGGTTCTGCTGCTGGATCTGGATCATTTCCAGAACGTGAACGACACGTTGGGGCACGAGCATGGCGACCTGCTGCTGGTGGCCGTTGCCGAGCGCATCCGCACGAAGCTGCCGCAAGCTGCATTCCTGGCGCGTTTCAGCGGCGATGAATTCGTGATCCTGCTGGAAAACACGACAGTCGACCAGGCCCGGGAAGTGGGTCAAAACCTGTTGCAGGCCTTGTTGCTGGAATTCGACCTCGGCAACGACCATCTGGGGATCAGCGCCAGCCTGGGCATCGTCAGCTATCCGGCGGATGGTGAGTCGGCCAGCATGCTGATGCGCTACGCCGACCTTGCCCTGCATCACGCCAAATCGGCCGGCCGCAACTGCCTCACGGTATTCAGCCGTGACCTGTCCGAGGGAATCCAGCGGCGCGTGCTGCTGGAGGCGCGCCTGAAGCAGGCCCTGGAACGCAAGGAGCTGGCGTTGCACTACCAGCCCAAACTGGAAATCCTGACGGGCCGTGTAGTGGGCTGGGAGGCGTTGCTGCGCTGGCATTCGCCGGAACTGGGCGGCGTCAGCCCCGAAGAGTTCATTCCTGTCGCCGAACAGAGCGGGCTGATCCTGCCTATCGGCGACTGGGTGCTGCGCGAAGCCTGCCGCCAGTTGCGTGCGTGGCAGGATCAGGGACTGGTGGCAGGCACCATGGCGGTCAACCTGTCGACGCGGCAGTTCAGGCAAAAAGACCTGGCCGAAGAAATCAGTGCGGCCCTGCGCGATACCGGACTGGCACCTGAGGATCTTGAACTGGAACTCACCGAATCGTCGATCATGGACAATCTGGCTTCGGCCGCCACCGTGCTGGCGGAGCTGGAACAACTGGGCATCCGCATCGCGGTGGATGACTTTGGCACCGGCTATTCCTCACTGAGCTACCTGAAGACCTTTTCCATCCACTGCCTGAAGATCGACCGCTCGTTCATTCGTGACATTCCGGGCGACGAGAACGACACGGCCATTGTGCGCACCATCATCGCGCTGGCCGGCAGTCTTGGCCTGACCGTGGTGGCGGAGGGTGTGGAAAACGATGCGCAACTGACGTATCTGCGTGTCAACCATTGCGATCAGGCCCAGGGCTACCTGTTCAGCCGCCCGCTGCCACCAGGCGAGTGCACCAGGCTGATGCGAGAGGGGCTGCGCCGGGCTGCTGCGTAGGCGCGTCCAGCATCGGAATCAAAAAAGCCGGGCATCGCCCGGCTTTTTTGATTCACCATTTCGGCGCCGAAGCTCAGGCAGCCTTTTCATGGTGGTAACCGGTGACGGTATCCACTTCGGATTTGGAACCCAGAATCACAGGCACACGCTGGTGCAGGCCTTCGGGGGCGAGGTCGAGGATACGCTCGCGACCGGTGGTGGCGGCGCCGCCAGCCTGCTCGACGATGAAGGCCATCGGGTTGGCTTCGTACAGCAGACGCAACTTGCCGGCCTTGGCCGGATCCTTGGTGTCCTTGGGATACATGAAGATACCGCCGCGGGTCAGGATGCGGTGCACTTCGGCGACCATCGAGGCCACCCAGCGCATGTTGAAATCCTTGCCGCGCGGGCCGGTCTTGCCGGCGAGGCATTCGTCGACATAGCGCTGCACCGGCTTTTCCCAGAAACGCATGTTGGAGGCGTTGATCGCGAATTCTTTGGTTTCGGTGGGAATCTTCATGTTGGGATGGGTCAGCACGAACTCGCCGACATCGCGGTCCAGCGTGAAGCCGTTGGTACCGTGGCCGAAGGTCAGCACCAGCATGGTCGAGGAGCCGTAGATCGCGTAGCCGGCGCACACCTGCCTGGCGCCGCTTTGCAGGAAGTCTTCGGCCTTGGCGATGCGACCGGCGACCGGGGCCTTCAGGATCGAGAAAATGGTGCCGACGGAAATATTCACGTCCACGTTGCTGGATCCGTCCAGCGGATCGAACACCAGCAGGTACTTGCCGAGCGGGTACTGGCCGGGAATGGCATAGACTTCGTCCATCTCTTCCGACGCCATGCCGGCCAGGTGACCGGCCCATTCGTTGGAGCGGATCATGATGTCGTTGGTGATGACGTCGAGTTTTTTCTGCGTTTCGCCCTGCACGTTTTCGGAATCGAGTGAACCCATTACGCCCAGCAGTGCGCCTTTATTCACCACATTGGAAATGGCCTTGCAGGCGGTGACGACGTCGTTCAGCAGCGAAGTGAAATCGCCGGTTGCGCCAGCGGTGCGGCGCTGTTCTTCAATAATGAACTGGGTAAGAGTGGTGCCGGTGTGCATGACTATCTCCTGGAATCGAACATAAGAATATTAGAACAACCCAATATTTTATCATGCGATAAAGGAATTAAATTAAATGCGCTTGTCTCAGCCTTTCAGGCGGAACAGCAGGCGTAAAAAACCCGCCACGCGGCGGGTCGATGGATGGTGCACGAAGCGCCGGGATTTGCGGTTCTGTCAGGCCTTGCGGCGCACGGCAAACCCGACCAGTCCCAGACCGACCAGCAGCATGGCCCAGGTTTCGGCTTCGGGAACCGCCTGTGTGATGGGGTCGATCAGTTGCCCAACCGGGTTGGCCACCAGGCTGCGCAGCATCGCGTTGTCATTTTCCTGGCCAATACGGGAAGCCACGATCAGCCAGTCGTAATTGCCGCTCAAGGCGGTGTCCAGTTCGAGGGAGCGAAGGGTGCGCCCGGGATTATCGTTGTTGATAAATGTGGCGGCACCCAGCGAACGTATCTTCGTGCGACTCAACGAGATGTCTCCGGTGCCTGCCCACAGGCTGAAATCGGAGTCGCGACTCAGTTGCTGGTAGGTCAGGGCATCAAGCTGAACCGGGCTTGAAAATGTGAACAGAATCAGATCGTTAGCGTTTTTGTTGTCAAGGCCAAATTGGTGATTTGGGGTGGAGCAGTTTACGCCCTCGCGGCGATTGCATACGCCCATGCCGATGCCCGGGTAGATTTCGAGCTCTGCTGTCTTGAGTTTGCCGCGCTTGCCGGTGGTTGACCAGGCGGTTGCCGTAAGCGTCAGTCCGTCGATGGTGGCGGAATAACTGTTGCCAAAGGCTTCGGGGGTGACTGGATTGGAGAGGAAAGAAAATTCAATGGCCTGGGCCTGTGCGCTGAGCGCGAGCAGGCTTAAAAAAGTGGCTAGTTTGCTTAAGGCGTTCATGCGGTGTTGCTCCTTTGTAGTGGGGGTTGCTCCGCTTTTCTCCAGGCCATTCAGCTGATTGGCCGGTGTGCGGATGCCGCGATTTAGAGAGCAATGGATATGCCAGAAATCGGGGCAAATCAAAGTCTCATTGATCGCAATGGACATTATTCATGCAGGCCGCGAGCCAGATCGCAAAAGCGTTTGATTATGTAAAGTTTTCCGACATTTTTCAGTCGGTTCCGACGAGTTGATCGGAGCGGGTAAAGGTCCAGGTGCGGGTGATCGACAGGATGTCGGCTTTTTTCCGCATGTCGTCGGGGAAAGGGGCGTAGCGCTCACCGGCTTCGACAATTTTCCTGGCGGCTGCATCAAGCACTTTCGAACCTGAGGATCGATCGATTTCGATGGCTTCGATGCGGCCGTCTGAATATATCGATACGGTGAGCTTGAGGCTGCCGTAGATGCCCTGGCGGCGCGCCGCCTCCGGGTAGTTCAGGTTGCCGATGCGTTCGACCTTGGCGACCCAGTCTTCCACATAGCGTGCAAATGCATATTCCCTGACGTTGGCGCCGACAAACGCACGCTTGGGGATTTTTTGATAGCCGTCCCATTGCTGCGAGATGCGCGCCTGCAATTGGGCCATTTCGCGCGCCTGCTGGTTGAGCTGGCTGACATCGATGGCGGGCTGTTCGGGCGTGGGTGGCGCAGTGTGCGGACGGTCCTGAAATTGCGCATTGGGTTTGAGCTGGCTTAAGAGGGCCTTGGCCTGCTGTTCGAGTTCGGCGACGCGCGATTGCAGGGCGGCTTCTTCGCTGCCGGTCTGGGTTTCGCTGCTGGCAGGCAGCGGGCTCTTCATCTGCCGGTCCTGTTCCGTATTGCCGCCGCCTGCCAGGTTGACCTGCGCCAATGCATCCGGGTTGAGCGGGGATTCCAGACTCTTGGCATTCACCAGCACCACTTCCATCGGCAGGTTGGGGTCCTCGAACAGCCGTGGGTTGATTTGCACGAACTGGGTCGACAACACCATGCCATGAACCGCAGCCGAGGCAAGCAGGGCGAGCGCGAAGCGCGTGCCTTGCTTGGAGGGTTCAGCAAGAAGGGTGGAGGGGGCGGATGCCATGCCAATCAATTAATAAAGACAGACCTGATTCTACGAAACGGCAGCGCTGCTGTCAGGCGGGGTTTCCAGCGTTTCCAGCAATTCGGCATGAAAAGTGATATCGAGCAGATCAATATTCGAGATCGCCAGCCGCACCTTCGACCCGGGCGCAACGCCGGCGACCGAGGGCGCACGCGTCACCATCGGCAGTGAATCAAAGCGCACCAGATCTTCACGAATCACGCTGGCTGTCACCTCACTGATGTTTTCCTGAATCAGCCAGCGCAGCATCCAGTAGCGCTCCAGGCGGCGCTGAAACTCATTGTAGGCGTCGTAGGCCAGTTCGAATTCGCGCACCACCGAAAACAGCTGCTCACTGCGCGGCGGATAGGCAGGATCGGTCTGCCGCACCAGCGAAATCAGCTGGCGCTGGTTGACCAGATCGACATAGCGCCGCAACGGCGACGACGACCAGGCATATTGGTCGACGCCGAGGCCGACGTGCGGGTCGGGCGAGGTCGTCATCCGCGTCTTGCCGCCCGATTGCGCGCGGTAGATACCAGGTATGCGGTTCTCGGCCAGCCAGCCACCCCAGTGCGCGTTGGCAAAAATCATGAACTCCGACACCACCTTGTCGATCGGGCTGCCGCGCTTGCGCGGCACGATGCTGATGCGCTCGCCGTTGACCTTGAAGTTATAGTCAACGCGGTCGACCGTATCGGCCTTGCCGCGCCCCGCCTCGAGCACCGCGGCAAAATCGTGCAGCCATTCGAGCTCGCGGCGGTAGGGATAGTCGGGCACGTCCGGATTGCGCAGGGTATCGGCATTGAATTCGACTTCGAGCAATTCGTGGCGCAGGTTGTCGGCGATGTGCACCATTTCCAGCCTGGTTTCGGTGCCGAGCACGCGCAGGTCGGGCGCCACGTCCACATACAGCGATAGCGCCGGGCAGTCGTGGGTTTCGCCGAGGGTGTAATGGTGGATCAGCGCATCCGGCAGCATGGTGATCTTGTTGCCGGGGAAATACACGGTCGACAGCCGTTCGCGCGCCACCTTGTCGAGTTCCGAACCGGGGGGAATACCGAGCGCGGGCGCGGCGATGTGGATGCCGACGCGGATGGTGCCGTCGTCCTTCCACTGCACCGACAGCGCATCGTCGATCTCGGTGGTCGCTTCGTCGTCCATGGAAAAAGCACGCACCGAGCTCCGTGGCAATTCGGGCGGGTCGCTTGGTTCAGTCACATCGGCAAAGCCGGTGCCACGCGGAAAGTATTCCAGCTGGAAGCTGGCCAGGTGAAACTCGAGCGTGGACGGGATCGCGCCGCAGCGTTCGATCAATCGCAGCGGGGTCAGCCCGGTGGCTGCAGCCGCGTCTTCCAGTGCCTTGTATTCCAGGGTGTTCTTGTCGGGCGCGATGAGGA
>JAIOJU010000172.1 GCA_019911765.1 Thiobacillus sp. | reverse complement strand
TATTCGTGCTGCTCTATCTCACCTTCAATCGCTTCGACGAAGCCGTGCTGATCATGGCCACGCTGCCGTTCGCGCTCACCGGCGGAATCTGGTTTCTCTACGCACTGGATTACCAGCTGTCGATCGCCACCGGCGTCGGCTTCATCGCGTTGGCCGGCGTGTCGGCCGAGTTCGGCGTCATCATGCTGCTGTATCTGAAAAACGCTTGGGAAGCGAAACAGCAAGCTGGAAAAACCGGCGAGGGCGACCTGGTCGACGCCATCCGCGAAGGCGCCGTGCAACGCGTTCGCCCCAAGGCAATGACGGTCGCGGTGATTGTCGCCGGCCTGCTGCCTATCCTGCTTGGCAGCGGCACCGGCAGCGAGGTGATGAGCCGCATCGCCGCGCCCATGGTCGGCGGCATGCTCAGCGCGCCGCTGCTGTCATTGTTTGTCGTGCCGGCAGCCTATCGGCTGATGCGCCGCCGCGGGCAAGCAGCGCCTGGCCCGGTGCTGGCTCAGGTCGAAGTGGTTTAAGACGATTGCATCGCGTATCGCCAGGCAGAGGTTCCCCGCAGGGGAGGCTTGGCGGTATCCTTGCGTTTTGCCTTAAGCGATGACGAACATGAAAAAAGCTGCCAATTTCACCGCCCTGATCGACATGGTCCACGAGGCTGTCTACGAAGTCGACGAACTGCGCGCCTGCCTGGAACACGACGATGACGAAGCCGCCACCTACACGCCATATCTCGATCCGCTGGACGCCATGCTGCGCGAACTGCACGAATCGATGGCGTCGGGGAAGTATCAGGGGGCAGGCACGGGCGAGGATCTGCCCTTCATGCCCCTGTTCAAAAAGCACGAACGCAGCATTCCGTTCCGTGAACTGCTGCGCACGATCAATGCGACGCACCGTGAAGGGTATGAGGCCTGACAAGCGCATAAAAAACGACGTGACTGATTTCAATGGTGGCAATAGCCAAGGCGGAATCAGGTGAAATGATCCTGGGGCGCGCACGCATGTGCCGGGCGTCAGGAATGGTCTCGTGACTAAAGCGTTCCATCTTCGGCTGTGCATCAGGCTGGCCTCATTGACGTGATATTGCCGATTCGGCATCCGGGTTTGGCATTTCGATTGCCTTGGAGGCCCCACCGGACTTGCGTGACACCCCTGGATTTTATCAGCGCGGCTCGGGGAGGTTGGATAGCGCTGTGATGTCATGAGAAGCAGATCCGGCAAGTTTTTCTAGGCACGACTGCAAGCTTGGTCGCGCCCCACCGGTTCTACGGGAAGTCAGGGTTTGCTGAAATCCGGAAAGCTGGTTTACCCTCGCATTTCCGGTGATGTCAGTGGGCACGAAGTTCTATATGCGCACTATTTCAGGTCCCTGATCCCGGTTTTATGTATTTCTAGTAGTAGGCTGAAAACAAAGTACTTCTTTAACTTGAAGTTTCTTGGGACAGATACTGTAGAAAAATATGCGAGACGGTGAGAGAAGGCAGTTTCCTGCGGATATGTATCGCATGCTGTATCACCATGCAGGCGACGCCATCTTTGTATCCGATCTCGAAGGCAACTTGATCGAGTTCAACCAGGCGGCCTGCGATTATGTGGGGTACAGCAGGGAAGAACTGCTGCGCATGCGCCCGGAACAACTCAACCCACCGGAATTGGCGGGCGAGGTTGCTGGCCGTCTGGAACGGATAATAAAAGAAGGAACGTGCAGTTTCGAGACGGTTCACGTGCATCGGGACGGTTCCCTGATCCCCGTCGAGTTGCTTGCCAGGCGCATCGAATACGCTGGGCAGTCCTTCATTCTGACCATTTGCAGGAATATTTCCTGTCGCAGGCAAAGCGAACTCGAATACCGCAAGATCGTCCAGGCGACGGGCGACGGCTACTGGATGGTAAACCCCCGGGATGCGCGGATCATCGATGTGAATGACATGTTCTGCGAGATGGTCGGCTATACCCGCGATGAGCTTCTGTCCATGTGCATTTCCGACCTGGAGGTGATCGAGTCGCCCGAGGAAACGGCGGTGCATATCCGGAAAATCATGGAAACCGGCCATGATCTGTTTGAAACCCGGCACCGCCACAAGGATGGGCATATCCTTGAGTTCGAAGTAAGCGTGAGCTATGCCGATATTCGGGGCGGAGTCATCTTCGTTTTCGTGCGCGACATCAGCGAACGCAAGCGTCAGGAAGCCGAGTCAAGGCTGTCGGCGCTGGTGCTCAACAAAAGTACGGCAGCCATTGTGGTGACCGATGCCAACAACTGCATCGTCAGCGTAAACCCGGCATTTACGCAACTTACCGGCTATGCACCAAGTGAAGTCATCGGACGTAACCCCAACCTGATCAGCTCCGGCAAACAAAGCAAGGCGTTCTATCAAAGCATGTGGCAGACCCTGATGGAAACCGGACACTGGGAAGGAGAATGGTGGAACAGGCGCAAGGATGGGGAGGCGTACGCCGAACAGGTCAACCTGAATATTCTGCGCAACCCGGATGGCAGCGTATACCGTTATGTCAAGATTGCATCGGATATTACCGACAGGAAGCGCATGGACGACAAGGTCTGGAAGCTGGCCAATTACGATACCGTCACCAACTTGCCGAATCGCCGCTTGTTTCTTGACCGGCTTGAACAGGAGATCAGGAAATGCCACCGCAGCGGAGAATCGCTTGCCCTGTTTTTTATTGACCTGGACCGCTTCAAGGAAGTCAACGATGAATTCGGCCACGATATGGGGGACTGTCTGCTCGTTGAAGCGGCGCGCCGAATCAGTGGCTGTATTCGTGGTTCCGATATCGTGGCCCGCCATGGGGGAGACGAATTTGTTGTGCTGTTGACCGGCCTCACTGAGACCTCGCAAGTCGATATCGTGGCGGGGAGCATCATCGATCTACTTGCCCAGCCATTCGATTTGGGGAGCGTCGAGGTAAGCATCTCTGGAAGCATCGGTATAGCAAGATATCCGCGCGATGCTGCCGACGAAAGAACCCTGATCAAAAAGGCCGATCAGGCCATGTATCAGGCCAAACGCGATGGGAAAAACCGTTTCGCTTATCTGAGCTTCAACAATTCACCCGATCATAAAATCGTGTCCTGAACAGCAAACGCTTGTTCGAGGGGTCTTCGCTATCCATGAGCTTTTCGCGGGTGTGCAGCACATTGTTCGAAACCAGGCCCAGCCCGGATTCCAGCCGGCCTTCAATGACATGCCCGGATTCGTTCAGCATCAAGGATTCCAGTTCATCCCGGGCTGCCCTGACATCACTGTCTTCAGACCAGGCCATGTCCATTTTCCGGAACGAAAAGCGGTGGCATAGATAGCCATCGGGATTCGTCCAGAACACCTTGCCGCCCAAGTGATCGTCAATTTCACCGGTCTTTGGATTCTTGTACTTGAAGCAATCCTTGCTCATCAGCACCCTGAGCGCTTCCGGATTCTTGTCACGCAGCAGGATGTACATGATTTCATGGTCGAGGACCTTGTTGCTTCCGCCTTCGATGGCCGGCCGCTGGCACAGCAGGAATAAAGCCTGGATCGTCTTGTCGGATCCGTAATAGGTGGCGTCGGTATGCCAGCGGACATGCCGTGTCGTGAAGGGGATGGCCCGGTTCAGGATGCCCGAGTTGGTCAACTCGTCTGAATTGGCATGGCGGCGGGATTTGTCGGTGTCGGAAACGCCCAGTTGTTTCCCCAAGCTTAGCAGCGAATCCATGCTGAGCTCGGCTTTGCCAGCCGTGTAGACACACATGTTGGCCCGTTCCACGAGATCCATGATCCTGGCTTTTTCAGCGTCGGTTATCGCTGTCATGTCCCCCAGTTCGACAACCAGATCGCCCAGGTTCCCGGGATAGGCCGCCAGCTTTTCGTCGCGCCATTTCTGATAGTCGTCAGTCGAATCCAGATTGAATCGGTTGGGGTATTGGGTGTTCCAGTGATGCATATAGTCTCCTTATAAAAAACAGCTACATTCATGACCACACGCCGGGTCGGGGCGAAAAGCTGTCGAGCACGCGCAGGTAGCTGGCGCGCGCCACGATGGATGGATCAGGCAGGTTCTTCTGGCTCATGCTGCCTTTCAGCTGGGCGACCGATTCATATTCCTTTTCCTCCATCCAGTGCTCCATCGAGGCGAGAATTTCAGTCAGCTTGTCCGGGCCGTGCTGCAGCAGGCATGAAGCGAGATGCACCACGTCGGCACCGGCCAGCAGCAGTTTCAGCGCTTCGTCCGCGCCATGGACGCCGCCGGTGGCGGCCAGCGTCAGGCGGGTGCGGCCATGCAGGATGGCGATCCAGCGGATGCGTAGCAGGGCTTCGTCGCGCGTCGACAACTGCAACTGGTCGGCCATCTGCAGTTCGTCCAGATCGATATCCGGCTGGTAGAAACGGTTGAATAGCGCGACGCCCTGTGCACCGGCGTTTTCCAGTTGCCGCACCACATGCGGCAGCGACGAGAAGTAGGGCGACAGTTTCATGACGATGGGCAGGCTGACGACCTTGCGCAAATCAGTGAGGAGCTCGATATAGCGCGCCTCCACTGCGTCGCCCGGGGTGAGCATGTCGGCGGCGACGTGGTAGACATTGAGCTCGAGCGCGTCGGCGCCGGCCTGTTCCAGCGAGCGGCCCAGTTCCACCCAGCCGGAGGGCGAGACGCCGTTGAGGCTGGCCACCACCGGGATCTCCAGCCGCCGCTTGAGCTGGTGCAGGTGCGACAGGTAGCGTTCGTGGCCGCCCTGGAACTCACCGGAATCGGGCAGGAAGCCATTGGTTTCGCTGTGACCCGGATCGGCATTCACCAGGAAGCGCTCGGTCATGGCGTCTTCCGCCTGCAGCTCCTCCTCGAACAGGGAATACATCACCAGCGCAGCCGCGCCGGCATCTTCCAGGCGCAATGCCGTGTCCATGTTTTTCGACAGCGGCGAGGCCGAGGGCACCAGCGGATTCTTGAGCGGGATGCCGAGGTAGTCGGTGGCAAGGTCGATCATGTAGCGCTCCTCAAATGCAGTTGCTGGGCTGATTTAATTGGCTGGACCCCGTGTCGTGGCACGGGGTGACGACGGGTTGCGAAGGCCACCGCTTCCTGTTGCGGCGCACATGGGCAGGAGCGTGCAACAGCCGTCATACCGGCGCATGCCGGTATCCAGTTAAACCAGGTCTTCATACAGATCCTTCCATTCGGGATTCATCTTCTCGATCAATTCCAGTTTCCACGCGCGCTTCCATTCCTTGAGCATCTTCTCGCGCGCGATTGCGGCCAGCATGTCCTCATGTTGTTCGTACCAAACCAGATCATGCACGCTGTATTGCCTGGTAAAGCCCTCGACGAAATTTTGCTTGTGTTCCCACACCCGCTTGATCAGGTCGGACGTCACGCCGATGTAAAGCGTGCCGTTACGCTGGCTTGCCAATATGTAGACGCAAGGCTGTTTCACTTTTCCGGGTTTCGCTCTGCAGATGCCATGTCCTGATACATCTTGAAGCGCTGGTCGGCTTCCTGCTGCGCAGCTTCCAGGAAGCGTTGCGCGGCTTCGGGATGACTGCGCGCGAGCATGGCGAAACGTGTTTCCGATTCCATGAAGGCCTTGATCGGCTGGCTGGGGGCGGCGGAGTCGAGCTTGAAGGGATGGCTGCCGGCGTCCTTCAGCCGCGGGTCGTAACGGAACAGCGGCCAGTGCCCGCTCTTGACCGCCATGTTCTGCTGGCGCTGGTTGTAGAGCATGTCGTAGCCGTGGGCGATGCAGGGACTGTAGGCGACAATGAGCGAGGGACCGGGATAGGACTCGGCCTCATGGAACACGCGCAGGGTCTGCGTGTCCTTGGCGCCGTAGGCCACGGTGGCAACGTAGACATGGCCGTAGTCGCTTGCCAGCCGCGCCAGATCCTTCTTCGCCGTGGCCTTGCCGCCGGCCGAGAATTTGGCCACCGCCCCGGTCGGCGTGGCCTTGGAGGTCTGGCCGCCGGTGTTGGAATACACCTCGGTGTCGAGCACCAGGATGTTGACGTCGTAGGGCAGGGCCAGCACATGGTCGAGGCCGCCGTAGCCGATGTCGTAAGCCCAGCCATCGCCACCGATGATCCATACCGAACGGCGGATCAGCCATTCGGCCACGCTGGCGAGTTCCTTGGCGCGCGGATGGCTGGAGCGGGCCAGCTTGTCGAGCAGCAGGGCTACGCGTTGACGTTGTTCGTAGAGCGCAGCCTCCTCACGCTGGTCGGCGCCAAGCAGCGCATCGGCCAGGTCGCCGCCGATCTCGCCGGCCATCTCCTTCACCAGCTGCTGCGCGTAGCCCATCAGCTGGTCGGCGGAAAGGCGCATGCCGAGGCCGAATTCGGCGTTGTCCTCGAACAGCGAGTTGCTCCACGCCGGGCCGCGTCCGGCACCGTTGACGGTGTAGGGCGTGCTCGGCAGGTTGCCGCCGTAGATCGACGAGCAACCGGTGGCATTGGCGATCAGCATGCGGTCGCCGAACAGCTGGGTGGCGAGACGGATATAGGGCGTTTCGCCGCAGCCGGCGCAGGCGCCGGAAAACTCGAACAGCGGATCGAGCAGCATCGCACTGGGAATCGTGTTGTGCTTGATCGCGCTGCGGTCGAACTCGGGCAGGCGTAGGAAATAGGCGAAGTTGTCGCGTTCCTGCTCGCGCAGCGGGCCGACCGGCGCCATGTTTACCGCACGGCGGCTGACGTTGGATTTGTCGTGGATCGGGCAGGCCTCGACGCAATCGCCGCAGCCGGTGCAGTCTTCCGGCGCCACCTGGTAGCTGATGTGGGTGCCGGCCGGAAAATCCTTGCTGCGCGCCGGAACGTGCTTGAAGGTCGGCGGTGCATCTTTAACCGCTTCGTCCGCGAAGGCGCGCGCGCGGATGGCAGTATGCGGACAGACCAGCACGCACTTGCCGCACTGGGTGCAGAGGTCGGCATCCCATACCGGAATTTCCAGCGCGATGTTGCGTTTCTCGTATCGCGCGGTGCCGAGCGGATAGGTGCCGTCCACGGGGAAGCTCGATACCGGCAGTTGATCGCCCTTGCCCTGATAGATCGGCAGGGTGAGATTGCGTACGTAGTCGGGGATGGCCGTCACCCCGGCGGACGCCGGGGTCCAGCATTTTTCATCAAACTGGATCCCGGCGTTCGCCGGGATGACAACTTGATGTAGTTCCGCCAGCGTCATGTCGATCGCCTTGAAGTTCAGCTCCACCAGGCGCTTGCTCTTTCTGCCGTAGGTCTTGTCGACCGCGTGCTTGATCGCGGCGATGGCTTCATCTTTCGGCAGGATGCCGGAGATGGCGAAGAAACAGGTCTGCATGATGGTGTTGATGCGTCGCCCCATGCCGGCTTCTGCGGCCACCGCGTAGGCGTCGATGGCCCAGAGCTGCAGGCGCTTGTCGCGTATCTGCGCGCGCATTTTTTGCGGCAGCGTGCCCCACACCTGATCGGGTGCTGCGGGGGTGTTGAGCAAAAAGACGCCATCTTGTTTGGCGTGCTCCAGCAGGTCGTAGCGCTCGACGAACACCGGCTGATGACAGGCGACGAAGCCGGCCATGCCTGCTTCCACCAGATAGGTCGAGCGGATCGGCGCCGGGCCGAAACGCAGATGCGACACCGTGACGGCGCCGGACTTCTTGGAGTCGTAGACGAAATAGCCCTGCGCCTGCAGGTCGGTGGCTTCGCCGACGATCTTGATCGAGTTCTTGTTGGCTGACACCGTGCCGTCGGCGCCCAGTCCCCAGAACACGGCGTGCTGCAGCTTGTGCGCGGCATCGGTGCGGATGCCTGCATCCCACGGCAGCGACAGGTGAGTGAGGTCGTCGTGGATGCCGATGGTGAACTGGCGCCTGGGGGCCGTATTTGCCAGTTCGTCGAACACTGCCTTGACCATGCCGGGGGTGAACTCCTTGCTGGCAAGACC
>JAIOJU010000171.1 GCA_019911765.1 Thiobacillus sp. | reverse complement strand
GTTGCGGAAGAGGTGCAGCGACTGGCTGAACGTTCGGCCGATGCAACCAAGCAGATCGCGGCGATTGTGAAAACGATTCAATCGGATACGCACGATACGGTGGCGGCGATGGAGGTCTCGACCCAGGGTGTGGTCGAAGGCGCCAAGCTGTCCGATGCTGCAGGCCAGACGCTGGCCGAGATCGGCGACGTG
Source organism: Thiobacillus sp. (assembly GCA_019911765.1). GTDB lineage: Bacteria > Pseudomonadota > Gammaproteobacteria > Burkholderiales > Thiobacillaceae > Thiobacillus. The sequence continues at coordinate 5,385 of JAIOJU010000171.1, read as the reverse complement.
TCGAAAACACTGGCCGGACTGATTGCCGACATTTCTTCGGCCACGCAAAGTCAGGCGGAATCGACGGCAAAAGTCGCCGAGACCATGCAGGACATCAAGTCCATTTCGGCACAGACCAGCAGCGGTACGCAACAAACGGCCGACTCGATTGGCGGCATGAAACAGCTGGCACAAGACCTCAAGAACTCGGTTTCGGGCTTCAAGCTCAATTGACCCGTTTGAACGCAACGTAAAGCGAACAGCCGCATACGGCACCGCAACCAACGTCAGGAACAATAGACATGAGCGCCTTACACGATTACGACACTGGCCCGCTGAACTGGGTGCGCGGCGACATCGATGCCGCCCTGCAAGCCGCCTTGGGGCGCGTGCAGGCATTTAGTGTCGATGCTGATCTGACCAATGCCCTGCGCCTGGCACACGACGATGCGCACCAGGCAACCGGTGCATTGCGCATGGTCGGGCTGGAAGGTGCTGCAACCCTGTCCGCCACGCTGGAATCCAGCCTCGACGACATCAACGAGAGCCGGGTGCAAGCGAACGACGAAATATTGCGCGCCTTGCGTAATGCCATTGAGGGCCTGCAGCGCTGGGTCAAGGATCTGGCTGATGGGCGTGGCAGTGGTGAACTGGCGCTGTTCCCTCTGTACAAACGCCTGCGTGAACTGCAAGGCGCCGAGCGGGTATTTGAGGGTGAGCTGTTTTTCCCGGATCTGCGTTCGCGGACGCAAGGGAAAGCCGTCAACAATGGCATGACGCAAGAAGCCCTGGCAGCTGAAGTCAAAAAGAATCGCGCTCAGTTTCAGCGTGGCTTGTTGGCCTTCCTGCGCAATGTCGAAGCAGAACAGGGATTGACGCGCATGCGTGATGCGCTGGCTGCAATCGAGCGGATTGCCCCTTCGCAAGCTTCTCAAACATTCTGGTGGGCCTGTGTCGGCTTTGTCGACAGCCTGATTGCGCGTGGGGTTGAGGCTGATTTCCATGTGAAGCAGTTGCTTGCTCGCGTGGATCTGCAAATGCGCCGCCTGATGGAAGGTTCGCCACAGGTGGCCGAGCGCCTGATGCGCGATGCACTGTTCTTTGTGGCCAAAAGCCAGCCGTCGGATGGCCGCGGCGCAGAAGTGCGTTCGACCTTTGGTCTGGATCGTTATCTTCCCGGACGCGGCATGCTGGATCCTGAATCACTGGCACGGATGCGTCCAGTGCTGGACGCGCTGCAATCCGGTTTGAAGGCGGCACGTGACAACTGGCATGCTTTTGTCGATGGCAATGCCGATCAACTGGAGCAGTTTCATGTCCAGCTGGAGCGCATGCACCCGCAGGCCCAATCACTCAGCGAGAGTCACCTCAAACCGTTGCTGGATGAACTGGCGAGCGCAGCAAATTTTGCTGCCCGGAATGAAGGCGACATACGTGACCAGGTGAACCTGGAGGTCGCTTCCGCATTGTTGTTCATGCAGAATGCCATCGACCAGGAAGATGTGCTGCATACCGATTTTTCCGACCATGCAGACAGCCAGAGTGAACGTCTGCGCGCCCTGGTCGAAGGTCGTGAATTGCCTGCCAGCGTGATGGAAGCCACCAGTCAGCGTGAAGCTGAGCGCGACATGCTGGTGCATCTGGCCCAGGAAGTGGGACAAAACCTCAAGCAGATGGAAGAAGCGCTGGATGCCTTCTTCCGCGATGAGACCGAGCGTGAGGCGCTGGCGGGCTTGCCCGCATTGGCTCAGCAGGCGCAGGGTGCGCTCACCATGCTGGAACTGCCGGATGCCGCAAGTTTGCTGGCAGCGGCAACGGCTGCCGTGGAGCCCTATGCGAGCGAAGGACATCCGGATGAGGCGACCCAGCAACGTCTGGCGGATGCCTTCTCCAGTCTGGGGCTGTATATCGAATCCTACTGTGCCGGCCGTTCTGATGCTGGCCGGATCCTGCGCCCCGTTCTGATCGAGTTCGGCGTGATTGATGCCGATACCGTAGGCGGCAGCATGCTGGACGATTCGATCGAATCCGGTCTGCCTGCACGCAAGGATGAAGTGGTGTCGGCTTATCTGGGTTGGCGAGACGTGCCCGACGACGGCACAAAAAAAAAATTTCTTGATGCACTAACCGAGCTGGGTCGCGATGCTGAACTGATCGACGACGACATCCTCAAGCGGCAAACGCGAGCTGCACTTGACCTGAGCCGTGATGCTGTTGATGCGCCAGTACAACTGGATGCGGCCATTGCCACACTCTGTGGCCAAGCCGTTCCCGAGCGAGCGGTTATTGAATCCCCACTAAATCCGGACGCGTTGGAGCAAGTGGGTGGCGAGGACGGGATTCCGCTTGCCACTGACGAAAACCTTGAGACGACAGATGAAGTTGATGCTTCGTCCGCCGAACTGGCCGAAACAGATCACATTGATATCAACGAGACCGCTGAAGACATTCAGCCGGCCCCGGCAATTGAGTTCGGTGCTGTCGAACCAGAGTTCGCTACTGAAGCTGATACGCCGACAGCCGGGGCGGCTGCGGACGCATCGAAGGAGTCTTTGTTGCTGTCCATGATCCCTGAGGGGGTCGAACAGGAATTGCTGGAAATTTTCCTGGAAGAGGCCAACGAAGTGCTGGCTACCATGGGTGAGGCATGTGATGTCTGCCAAAACCACCCGGACGATCTTGACTCACAGACAGTTATTCGTCGCGGCTTCCATACGCTGAAAGGCAGTGGTCGCATGGTCGGCCTGGAGCAACTGGGTGAAACCGCGTGGCGCCTGGAACAATTGATGAATGGCTGGCTGGCCGACAAAAAACCCGCCAGTCGTGATCTGTTGCGCTTGATTGAACGTTCCCGTGGTGTGTTCCAGGACTGGGTTGATGCGCTGCAAGGCAACCAGTCAGTGGGATTGCCGGTGCAGGCCCTGCTCGATGCTGTTGAGCGCGTATCCCAGGGACATCCGCTGGATGTCGCACCGTCGCCCGAAGTGGAAATTGAAGCACCCGTGCAAGACATCAGTACACCCGAGGCTGCCTCTGTCAGTGTGGGAATGGATGCCGGCATGCCGGCTGATGCGACGGCACCTGAGCAGGAAGCTGAAGCGATCATTGAAGCTGAAGATGCGCCTGCCATAGCAGAGAATATTTCAATTGAGGCGGACGTTGGGCCTGTTGCTACCGAAGTGGGAGCCAGGGTTGAATGGGCGCGTGCGCCGGTAGACGAGCCTGCTGCTGGATTTGATGAATTCCATGATGCCGAACCACTGGAATCCAGTGCCGCCGACGAAGTGGCTGAATCTGCGCCGCTGGCTGACGCATCTGAACCTGCTGAAGTTGAAATGGCCCGGATGGAAGCGCTTGTCCAGCCTGATGAACCGGCGGCTGTCATGGATGCGCCCGTACTCGATGTGGGGGCAATCATCGAATATGCGGAAGCCGGTGAGTCGATCGAGCAGCCGTTGCCACCTGACGAAGTATGTATTGGCCCGGTTTCCATGTCGGCCAATCTGTATGAAATCTTCATGGTGGAGGCGCATCAGCGCCTGGCGGTATTGCAGGATGAGGTGGCGCACCATGCCGACATGGCGAATAGCGCTGTCAGCGAGCATGCGCGCCGTGCCATTCATACCTTGGGCGGCATCGCGGGCACCGCAGGCATTTCTGCTCTGGCCGAACTGTCGCATGCACTAGAACAATACTGGAATCGATTTGTACGTGCAGCACTGCCATCGGCACACCTGCCGCTGGTTCAGGATACGGTTGCGCGTCTGCATGAAATGATTGCCAGTATTGAAAGCGGACAATTGCCCGACGCCGCATATGATTTGATAGCAACCCTGGGTGAACTGGAAGATGAATCCGCGCCCCCCGTGCCGGATGATGCCTTGGATCAGGTTGTTGAAACGGTAGTGGACGGCTTGCCGGTCGATTTGCATACGGATGCACCGACCGAGGAGGCTGTTTCTGAAACGGCTGCGATACATGATTTATCTGCAGGTATTCAGATGGGCACGACATCGGGTGCATTGGATGTCAGCGCACTGGTGCCCGATGTCCGGCATGCTGCAACTGCTCCGGTTTTTGAACGGCGCGAAGTGGCCGATGAAATCGATCAGCAGTTGCTGCCGATTTTCCTTGAGGAAGCCGAAACACTGATTCCCGACACCAGTGCGCAATTACGCGCATGGATGGCGGCACCGGGCGACACAACTGCACGCAACGCACTGCAGCGTAATTTGCATACCATCAAGGGTAGCGCACGCATGGTCGGCGCGATGCGCCTGGGCGAGTTGACACACGTGATGGAATCGCGGGTGATCGCCGTGATTGAAGGCCATCTGAACGCAAGCGCTGAAGTATTCGGTACGCTGGAAGCACAGATCGACCGCGTCGCCGATGTGGTCGAGCGCATGAAACAGGGTGATTTTTCACCGGTTGGCAATGATGCCGACAAACCGCTGGAAGCGCCAATTGAGCCGGTGTTGCCGCAAGGGGAAAACACGCCTGTGGCAACAGCCGATCCGCTCACGGCCACGCAAGCCGTCACGCGTGAAAGCAATGCGCTGACTCTGAGAGTGCGAGCTGACTGGGTTGACCGCATGGTGAACCAGGCGGGCGAGGTTGCGATTGCGCGTTCGCGGATTGAAAGTGAAGTGTTTGCCTTCAAACGCCACGTCAACGAACTGACTGAAGCGCTGGTTCGCCTGCGCGGCCACATTCGCGAAGTCGAGATTCAGGCCGAGTCGCAAATGCAGGCGACGTTCCAGGCGCAGGGTGCCACTGAAGAATTTGATCCGCTGGAATTTGACCGGTTCACCCGGTTCCAGGAAGTCACCCGTTTCCTGGCCGAAAGCGTGAACGATATTTCCACTGTGCAGCATATTCTGCTGGCCCGCCTGGGCGAGGCGGATGCCGCGCTGATCCAGCAGACGCGCCTGAATCGTGAACTGCAGCAGGATTTGCTGCGGGTGCGTATGGTGCCCCTGTATTCGGTGGCCGAGCGCCTGTACCGTACCGTGCGTCAGACGGCGCGCGATGTGGGCAAGCGGGCCCAGCTGGATATTCAGGGCGGTGACCTGGAGATCGACCGTTCAGTGCTGGAGAAAGTGACCGCGCCGCTGGAGCACTTGTTGCGTAACGCGTTGGCCCATGGCGTGGAATCACCCGAGGAGCGTCGCGCGGCAGGCAAGGCCGAGTTTGGCGAAATCATCCTGTCCGCCCGCCAGTCCGGTAACGAAATGATGCTGACTGTGAAGGACGACGGCGCAGGTCTGAACTTCGCACGCATTCGCGAAAAGGCCGAAGCCAACGGCTTGTTGTTGCCCGGTGTCGAGCCGACGGAAACGCTGCTGTCGCAGATGATTTTTGCCGCGGGCTTCTCCACGGCGGAAGAGGTCAGCCAGGTAGCGG
>JAIOJU010000170.1 GCA_019911765.1 Thiobacillus sp. | reverse complement strand
ACCCCGCACAGTCGACGCAGCCGACACGCCGCGCGAAGCCGGAAGTGAAGAAAAGCGCGAGCCACGCAGCCGTCGTGGACGCGGCAATCGCCGTCCGCGCGATGGCCGTCAGGAAACGGCAGCGAACAACCATGCAGCCGGGTCGCACGCAATCATCGAAACAGCCGGCTTTCACGCAATCATCGAAATTGCAGGCAAGCCCAAGGCGTCACCGGCACCTGTCGCTGCTGCGCCCGCCCAGCAAGCCCTGCAACTGGAAACCGCCCCGGCACCGCAAGCTAGCGCAGCACCGCAGCCTGGTGCAGTGACAGCCACCCCGGCTTCCGTCCTCGCGGAAATGGCAAGCGGAACGGCCAACCTGCAACAAGTCGAAACCCAGGGCGTGGCTGTCAGCGCTCAGGAAAGCGGAGAAAGCAGCCGCCCGCGCCGACGCCGTCGTCCTTCGACCAAGACCGAATCAGCCCCTGCCAGCCTGATGCAGGTCGAGACCACAGCACCTGCGAGCTTCAGCCCGGTCGAGACGATGGAGCCTGCGGCCCCTCATCCCACCCGTCGGCGCTCGCGCCCGCAGGTGAACGATAGCCAGGAGCCGCTGGTGCAAGTGGAAACGCAATCGCATTAAAACGTAACCGCACAACAACACGGGCCGCATTTGCGGCCCGTGTTGTTTGAAAAACTGTCGAAATAATTAGAGGGCCAGCTTCCTTAAGTGGCTTTTGCCTGAGTGTCGCCCGTGATTTCCCGGATGAGCCCGCGCACCGCATCCTCGATCATGTCCAGGTTTTCCTCGAAGCCCTGCGGCCCACCGTAATAGGGGTCGACCACGTCAAGATTGGGATACTTGCGGCTGAACGACAACAGACGGCGGATCTTGCCGTGATGCTGCGCCGGCGCACGCCGGATCAACTTGCTGTAATTGTCGCTGTCCATCACCAGGATGTAATCAAAGGCCTCGAAATCCGCATCCTCTACCTTGCGCCCGCGCAACTGGCTGATGTCCACCCCGCGCCGGCTGATCGCCTGCTGCGCCCGCGGGTCGGGTGGCGAGCCGATATGGTAGGCGTGGGTGCCTGCCGAATCGGCTTCCACAATCTGCTCAAGGCCCGCATCCTGTATCGCCTTGCGCAACACCCCTTCTGCCATCGGTGATCTGCAGATATTGCCCATGCAGACCATGAGCACGCGTACTTTAGTCATGTTCTTCCACACCAAATAACACTCGTTTGAGTTCCCGTAACTGATCGCGAAGTTCCGCGGCTTTCTCGAATTCCAGGTTCTTTGCGGCATCCAGCATATCTTTTTCCAGCTTCTTGATCCTTTTGGTCAGCGACTTTTCATCCAGCACCTTGTACTCGGCCACGGTCTGCGCAGCCTTGAGTTCCTGACGGCTCGCGTCGGCATCGTACACGCCATCGATGATGTCCTTGATCCGTTTTATCACGCCGCGCGGCGTAATGCCGTGTTCAAGATTGAAAGCGGTCTGCTTGATGCGGCGACGCTCGGTTTCTTCCATCGCCCGCTGCATCGAGTTGGTGATCTTGTCGGCATACAGGATCGCCGTGCCATTCAAATGGCGTGCCGCACGGCCGATGGTCTGGATCAGGGCACGTTCGGAGCGCAGAAAGCCTTCCTTGTCGGCATCCAGTATCGTCACCAGCGAGACCTCGGGAATATCCAGTCCCTCGCGCAGCAGGTTGATGCCCACCAGCACGTCGAATTCGCCCAGCCGCAGGTCGCGGATGATTTCAACGCGTTCGACGGTGTCGATGTCGGAATGCAGATAACGCACCTTGATGCCGTGCTCGGCGAGGTAATCGGTGAGATCTTCCGACATGCGCTTGGTCAGCGTCGTCACCAGCACGCGCTCACCCACGGCAATACGCTTTCGCGCCTCGCTCATCAGGTCATCGACCTGGGTGGCCACCGGCCGCACCTCGACCACTGGATCGACCAGGCCGGTTGGGCGCACCAGTTGTTCGACCACCTGCCCGGCATGCTCGGCTTCATACTTGGCGGGCGTCGCGGAGACGAACACGGTCTGCGGCATCAGGCCTTCGAATTCCTCGAACTTGAGCGGCCGGTTGTCGAGCGCAGACGGCAGCCGGAAGCCGTAGTCGACCAGGTTTTCCTTGCGCGAACGGTCACCCTTGTACATGCCGCCGACCTGCGTCACGGTGACGTGCGACTCGTCGATGAACATCAGCGCATCCTTCGCCAGATAATCGATCAGCGTCGGCGGCGGATCGCCCGGATTGCGGCCTGACAGATGTCGCGAGTAGTTTTCGATGCCCTTGCAGAAGCCCAGCTCGACCATCATTTCAATGTCGAAGCGGGTGCGCTGCTCCAGCCGTTGCGCCTCGACCAGCTTGCCGTTGGCGTAGTACCACTCCAGCCGCTCGCGCAGCTCGACCTTGATCTGCTCGATGGCGCGCAGCGTCGTTTCGCGCGGCGTGACGTAATGGCTCGACGGAAACACGGTGAACCGCGCCACCCTGGACAGCACCTGCCCGGTGAGCGGATCGAACAGGTGCAGGGTTTCTACCACGTCGTCGAACAGTTCGATGCGGATTGCGGTTTCCGCATGCTCCGCCGGGAAGATGTCGATGACGTCGCCGCGCACGCGAAACACCCCGCGCTTGAATTCGATGTCGTTGCGGTCGTACTGCATCTGCGTCAGCCGCGTGATGACCTCGCGCTGGCTCATTTTCTCGTTCTCGCGCAGCAGCAGGATCATGCTGTGATAGTCGGACGGATCGCCGATACCGTAGATCGCCGACACGGTGCAGACGATGATGGTATCGCGCCGTTCCAGCAACGATTTGGTCGCCGAAAGCCGCATCTGCTCGATGTGCTCGTTGATGCTGGAATCTTTCTCGATGAACAGGTCGCGCGCCGGCACGTAGGCTTCGGGCTGGTAATAATCGTAATAGGAGACGAAATACTCGACCGCGTTTTCCGGAAAGAACTCGCGCATTTCGGAATACAGCTGCGCTGCCAGGGTTTTATTCGGTGCCATGACCAGCGCCGGACGCCCCGTGCGGGCGATGACATTGGCCATGGTGAAGGTCTTGCCGGAACCGGTCACCCCCAGCAGGGTTTGATAGGCCAGCCCGTCCTCGATGCCCTCAACCAGCTGCGCAATGGCGGTCGGCTGGTCGCCTGCCGGCGGAAACGGCTGAAACAAACGAAACGGGCTATTGGGGAAGGTGACGAACATCAGAACCCGAAAATTTCATAAATTGCCGCGCGCCCTCGCTGGTCTTTTGCTCCGTATGGAAATTTTGCTCAGTCGGACGTATGAATCACTACGCCACTCCTTCACAAAATTCCCCTACAAAACAAAATCCTGCGCGACCATCCCACGAATTTATGAAATATTCGGGTTAAAATCGCGCGGCTTAAACTTGTCGATAGTAGCATCCGTCGCGGTCTTGAATCCCCGCGACGGGCGCATGAAGGAATCATTGTGGAACTCTCACGCCGCGTACAGGCCATCAAACCCTCGCCCACCCTGGCTGTCACAGCCCGTGCCGCGGCACTCAAAGCGCATGGCCGCGACATTGTCGGCCTGGGCGCCGGCGAGCCCGACTTCGATACGCCGCAGCACATCAAGGATGCGGCGATCGGCGCCATCAACGCGGGATTCACCAAATATACCGCGGTGGATGGCACTCCCAGCCTGAAGGCGGCGATTATCGCCAAGCTCAAGCGTGATAACGGCCTGGACTACACGCCCAAGCAGATTCTGGTCTCATGCGGCGGCAAGCAGAGCTTCTTCAACCTGGTGCAGGCTGTCATCAACGCGGACGATGAAGTCATCATCCCGGCGCCCTACTGGGTCTCGTACCCCGACATCGTGATCCTGGCCGACGGCAAGCCGGTCATCGTCGAAGCCGGTATCGAGCAAGGCTTCAAGATCACCCCGGCGCAACTGGAAGCGGCGATTACGCCCAAAACCCGCCTGTTCGTCATCAACAGCCCGTCCAACCCGACCGGCGCGGTCTATACCGCCGACGAGCTGGCCGCACTGGGTGACGTGCTGCGCAAGCACCCGCGGGTGCTGATCGCCTCCGACGACATGTACGAGCATATCCGGCTGGACGATGTGCCGTTCGTCAACATTCTCAACGTCTGCCCTGACCTGTACGACCGCACCCTGGTGCTGAACGGCGTGTCCAAGGCCTACTCGATGACCGGCTGGCGCATCGGCTATGCAGCCGGCCCGGAAGCCATTCTGCGCGCCATGACCAACGTGCAGTCGCAATCCACTTCCAACCCGACCTCGATCTCGCAGGTGGCTGCCGAAGCCGCCCTCAACGGCGACCAGGGCTGCATCACCCCGATGCTCGATGCCTTCAAGACGCGCCACCGCTACGTGGTCGATGCGCTCAATGCCATTCCCGGCTTCAAGTGCGTGGACAGCGGCGGCGCGTTCTATGCCTTTCCCGACGTGCGTCCGGCGATCCAGAATCTGCTGGCGCGCGACGTGATCGAGGAAGGCACCGACATCGCCTTCTCCGAATACCTGCTGGAAAGCGCCGACGTCGCCGTGGTGCCCGGATCGGCCTTCGGTGCCGAAGGCTACATCCGCCTGTCGTTTGCCACCTCGCAGGCCAATCTGGAAAAGGCGCTCAAGCGCATCGCCCAGGCGCTGGCCTGAACGCTGGCCTGCCGCTGCGCGAGCAGGTAGGCTAGCACCATGCGCATCCCGGCCCTACCTCCCACGCATGGCTCGTTGAGCTGGCTGATACAGCTTGCCTACACCACCGTGCGCCTGTTCGGCCAGAACGGTCTGAAGAATCATGCGGCGGCGACTGCGTTTTACTTTCTGCTGTCCGCCACCCCGCTGCTGCTGCTGCTGAGCTACGCCCTGCAACTGCTGGGCCACATCGCCGAGAATTCAGTACCCGCCACCATCCTGATGGCCGCGCTCTACAACCAGCTGCAACTGGAAAGCCTCACCTCGCTTGGTTTCATTCCACGCCAGGCCCAACTCGCGGCCGGCGGGGTTGGCCTCGTCACGTTGGTGCTGTCATCGCGCGGCCTGGTCAATGCGGTACATGGCGCATTCCGCATTATTTTCCCCGATCAGAACAAGCGTAATCTGGTGGTGTCGTGGATGCTGCCCCTCATCATCCTGCCGGCCTTGTTCCTGCTGATGAGCGTGGCCGCACTGGCGCAGGTGACGCTGGGGTTCCTGGCGCAGAACAATTTCATCGGCACGGGCAACGCCCAGGTGTTGCAGGCGCTCAACTCGCTGTTCGGCTTCGCCATGGTGTGGGCGCTGCTGTTTGCGGCGTACTGGCGGCTGCCACGGCGCCATCCGCGCGCACGCGATGCCGCAGCCTTCTCGCTCGCTGCCATCGTGAGCCTGGGCTTGCTGATTGCCGTCTTTGGCGCCTTTTTCAAGCTGGAAAACTATCTCAGCCTGTACGGTGCGCTGGGCGGCGTGGTGTTTGTGCTGATCGGCGCCTATTTTGCGTTCTGGCTGCTGTATCTGTGGGCGCAGGCGCTCTACGCTTACGGCAAGGTCGACATCGCCGCGCTGGAAAAACTCTTTCTCGGCGGCAGCGGCGAAGGGGCCAGCAAGCTCGAAGCCTATGTCTTTGGGGATGACCACCGCCTGCTGGCGAAATACGGTGAAATTCATCCCGCAGGCCATGAACTGATCAAGGAAGGCGACGATACACAGATCTCGTATTTCCTCTATGCCGGACACGCGCTGGTCTATAAAGACAGCGAAGACGGCCGTCGCCGTCTGGGCGAACTCAACGAGGGCCAGTTGTTTGGCGAAATGGCCTATCTGCTGAATGAAAAACGCACGGCCTCAGTGGTAGCCGACACCGAGCTCACCGTGCTGGCCCTGCCACCGTACATCCTGGAAGAACTCATGCAGCACTCCGCCCCCTTGTCGCGACGCATCATCGACACCCTGTGCAAGCGGCTGGAGCGGATGAACCTGGGACCGCGCTGAACTGCCTGCCCGGCACGCAGTCTGACCCGCATCCGGGAGTGACCATGCTATTGCATTCGCTTTACGTCGATCTCAATTCCTATTTCGCATCAGCCGAGCAGCAACTGCGCCCGGAACTGCGCGGCAAGCCCGTGGGCGTGCTGCCGGTGATGGCCGACACCACCTGTTGCATCGCCGCCAGCATCGACGCCAAACGCTTCGGCATCAAGACCGGCACCCCCGTCTGGCAGGCCAGGAAACTGTGCAAGGACATCGTGTTCGTCCAGGCGCGGCCAGCCATCTACGTGGAACTCCATCACCGCATCGTTGCAGCCGTGGAATCCTGCACCCCCGTCAGCGCCGTGTTATCGATCGACGAAATGAACTGCGAACTGATGGGACGCGACCGCGAAGAGGCCCGTGCCGTCGCCCTGGGCAGGCAAATCAAGCAGGCCATCTACGACCAGGCAGGCGAAGTGCTGCATAGCTCGGTCGGCATCGCACCCAACCGCTTTCTCGCCAAGACCGCGTCGAACATGCAAAAGCCGAATGGGCTGACGGTCATCCGCCAGAATGAATTACCCGAGTGCCTGTATGGCCTGAAACTGGGCGCGCTCACCGGCATTGGCCGTGCCACCGAGCAACGCCTGAATCAGCACGGTATCCGCAGCGTCGAGCAACTTTGCGCCGCCAGCAAGGACACCCTGCGTCATGCCTGGGGCAGCATCGAGGGCGAACGCTTTTATGACAAATTGCGCGGTGAACAAATCGCTTCACCCCCCACGCTGCGATCCAGCGTCGGCCATTCGCACGTGCTCGCCCCGGAACTGCGCGACCCCGTCTCGGCCCTGGCCGTGCTGCATCGCCTGTTGCACAAGGCCGCGATGCGGCTGCGGCATTATGGTTTTTGCGCGGGAGGCGTGGGCCTGCATCTCAGTTATCTACAGACGCACGGCAGCAAACCGGCTCACTGGTCCGATCAGGCCCGGTTCTCGCCCCATGCCGACACCCAGGCCTTCAATCAGACCCTGGCAACATTGTGGCAACGCCGCCCACCCGACCCGGCCCCGCTGCTCAAAGTGGGCGTCACCCTGTCCCATCTCATCGACCAGAATCAGCTCACGCGCGATTTATTTGATTCAGACAATCAGCACGAAGAACTGAATCATGTGCTCGACCGGATCAACCAGCGCTACGGCCCCAATACCCTGTATTTCGGTGGTGCCCACAATGGTCGGGGGGCCGCACCCATGCGTATCGCCTTCAGCCACGTCCCTGAATTACAGGTAGAAAGTGACGGCTGATACTTGACCGGAACGCCTGCCGACACTAGAATGCGCGCTCTCCTATTCCCCGATAGCTCAGTCGGTAGAGCGACGGACTGTTAATCCGCAGGTCCCTGGTTCAAGTCCAGGTCGGGGAGCCACGAATTCAAGCACTTAGGCCGCCTTAGGGGTGGCCTTTCTGCGCTTCAGGGGTCTGTATAGGCCGCTCCAAGGCTCGGTATAGGGTCACACGCTCATCCACACGTCAAAGGAATCGACATGCAGACAGACCAGGTTCTAAACCACTTGAAGAAACATGGCCAGCTTCTCGACCTGGAGATAGCCTCAGCAACCGGGATAGCCCTGTCTGAAGTGCGCAAATCACTGGCTGACCTAACGTCACGCAAGGAAATATCCCAGTGCAGCGTCACCCACTTCAATGGCAACAAACGTATTGAAGGCATTCAGTGCAGGATTTCCGGCTATGTACCGCCTGTTGCACCAGGCCGAAAAGCCGGAAAAAGCGCCTCATCCGACTAGAAACGGGCAGCCTCTTTGCTTTTCTGATGGAAGCGTTCCCAATGCGTGTACTGCAAATTCTGATGGCGATTGCAGCCGTTGGCGTCAGCGGCCAGTCCCTGGCCGCGAATCCGGAAACTTTAGCTTCTGGCGTGATGGTGACGCACATCAAACCGGGCCAGGGTGCTTCGCCGACTGCAGACAACGTGGTCCGTGTGCACTACCGTGGAACACTGCCGAACGGAACCGAGTTCGACAGCTCGTACAAGCGCAGCGAGCCCGCCTCTTTCCCGCTGGGCCGGGTCATTCCTTGCTGGACCCAGGGCGTGCAGAAAATGAAGGCGGGAGGCAAAGCCAGGCTCACCTGCCCGGCTGTTACGGCTTATGGCGCCCGCGGTGTTCCCGGCGTCATTCCACCCAATACCGAATTGACCTTTGACATCGAATTGCTGGGTATCGAGCGTTGAACAGCGTCATCGGGTAGGCAGGGTTTTCATGCCAGCGTTTCAACCCAACAATCCGCTTCACGGCGTCACACTTGAACAGCTATTGAACGACCTGGTTGCGTTCTATGGCTGGGAGGCGCTGGGACGGAAAATCGGGATCCGCTGCTTTACCCATGACCCCAGCATTACGTCGAGCCTCAAGTTCCTTCGCCGGACCCCATGGGCGCGGACGCGTGTGGAATCGCTGTATATCGAAATGGTGCAAGGCACTGGCACCGGTCAGTTGTAGTCCGCAGGTCTTTGCATCGACTACAGCCAGAGGGCCAAATTCCAAAAGGGCTGGCGCTTAAGCGCTGGCCTTTTCTACATCAGGGCTATGCCACATCATCCATAAATGCCACAGGTCCGATACCGGAAGCCCTTATTTCAGCCTTCGGGGTCGCGTTACTATATGCAGACAATCTGATGCCCCAAACACACGAGGGCCTGTTCACACTCATTCCACATCTGCGAAATGAGTGTGAACAGGCCCTGGCAAAAACAAACACAAACGTTGACAAGTCATCACCCATTGGTTGAACTGCCATCAACTGCTCGCTATCCCTGATAAAACTTATACGGATTTAACGAGATGTTCGCCGGCACGATTGTTGCTAAATGTTTTCGTCTGTGGCCATCAGGCATCTATTGAAAATTAACGGCGTATGAAATCTTTGAATCTGAATATTCGCTCATTGTTTTCCCCTGCCATCGCCCTGATGGCGCGCCTGAACTACACGAGAAAACTGCCGCTACTCGGATCGATGGCCTTGGTGTCTATCGTGCTGGTGGTATCTGGCCTGTATACCAGCCTCAATCAGACGATCCAAACCTCTCAGCGCCAATTGCAAGGCCTCGCGCTGCTCGAGCCCATTTCACGCACTATACAAGCCATGCAGCAGCATCGTGGGATATCGGCGGTACTGCTCATCGGCAACGAAGCGATGAGGGACAGACTTGCCCTCAAGGAGGTGGAGGTTAGCGAAGCACTCAAGGTCCTGGAGGAAAAGTTACCCTCCAACCAGGCCTCCAGCGAAAACTTCCAGCACATCAAGAAAAAATGGGGCCAACTACACAAAGAGGGATTCTATTGGACGGCAAATGAAAACTTCGTCGCGCACACCCGTCTGGTCGAGCAACTCCAGTTACTCAGCGAATCCATCAGCGATGACTACGCACTGACCCTGGATTCCGAGATCGGGTCGTATTACCTGATCGACACATTCATCACCAAGCTGCCCCATACCCTCGAACATCTCGGACAGATTCGGGCATGGGGTGCAGGCATTCTGACCCGCAAGCAGGTCAGTGAATCCCAGAAGGTGGAATTGAAGGTCACGATTGGCGAGTTCGCCCATACGCTTAAATTCCTCAATAGCAATCTCGAGAAAACAAATGCCCACAACCCGACTCTGCGAAATACGCTCTCGGCAGTATCCGATGATGTTGCTTCATCAAAGCAGCAGCTTGTCGATCTTGTGGAATCGGACATTATTTCAGGCCGCCTTGCCACGCCCCCGGAAGTCTTTCTGGACATGGCCACCGCACAGATCAACAACATCTACGCGCAAATATACGTAACGCTGTTGCCGACGACAGAAGCGCTCATCAAGGCACGGATTGCCAGGGCGGAGAAAAAACTGTACCTGAGTATCGGCACCACCATGCTGTTATTTCTGACCGTGATCTACTTTGCAGTTGGCAATTTCTTCGTCATCATCGGCAGCATCCGGGCATTCACCGAAGCCGCTCGCGCCTTTGCCGACGGCAACCTGAAAACGCGCGTCAGGCTCAACACGCGTGATGAGCTGAGCCAGGTAGGCGACAGCTTCAACCAGATGGCCGATGGCTTCAATGCCATGCTCGAAACACACCTCGAAGATGAAATACGCCTGCGCGCCACCATCGAGACAGCCATGGATGCCGTGGTGCAGATGGATACCGAAGGCATCATCATCGGC
>JAIOJU010000169.1 GCA_019911765.1 Thiobacillus sp. | reverse complement strand
GTATCTGAGTACCAGCCTGGATCTGCATGAATCAGGGAAATCTGCGCTTGCGCGTCAAGGTGCTGAGCAACCTGCCGGTTGAAATCTGGCTGCACCAGTTTCCGCACAATCAACCTGTATGGGGAAACTGCGAATTCATCTTCGAACGCGATGCCCGGGATTATGACTGGTTGCTGGTATATGACGACCTGCCTGCCCGTGCGGGCGAGGTCAAGAAAACCACTCATGAAGACCTGGCCTGTCCGCGTGCGCACACCCTGTTGGTCACCACCGAACCTTCGTCAGTAAAGATTTATGGCGATGACTACACGCGCCAGTTTGGCGCGGTGCTCACCAGCCAGCCGGAATGGGCGTTGCCGCATCCACAACGGATATTTTCCCAGCCTGCACTGCACTGGTTTTATGGTGTTGGCAGCCGTGAAATCCTGCCTTTTGATACCTTGCTTACGCATGCGTCCGTAGAGAAAAAACACGATGCATCGATGGTGTATTCACCCAAATCCATGCGCCACACCCTGCATCACCACCGTGCCCGTTTCATGCGCTGGCTGGCGCAGAACATGCCCGAACTCGATACATTCGGCCGTGAAACGCCGCGCAAACTGGATGACAAGGCCGGCTGCCTGCGTGATTATCGCTATCACATCGCGGTCGAGAATTTCATTGGCGAGCACCATTGGACCGAGAAGCTCGCCGATCCATTCCTGGGGCTGACACTGCCTTTTTATTATGGCTGTCCCAATGCAGAGGATTATTTTCCGCAGGACAGTTTCATCCCCATCGATATCCGAGATCCTGCGGGTGCGCTCGCCATTATTCGAGCCGCGATTGCCAACAATGAATACGAGAAACGTCTGCCTGCCTTGATTGAGGCCAGGCGACGCGTGATGGTTGAATACAACCTGTTTGCCGTCGTGGCGCGTGAGATCGCCCGGCTGAATCCGGCGAACTTTCCGGTTCAGGCGGGAAACAGAATCTTGTCGCGTCGAGCACTCAGACTATCCAGCCCGGCGGTGGCGCTGCGCGACCTGTATGGCAAGCTGCGTGGCCGGGTCATGCATCTGCCCGGTGCCATCAGCGGTAAGGCCTAGGTGTCAGTGGCGCG
Source organism: Thiobacillus sp. (assembly GCA_019911765.1). Lineage (GTDB taxonomy): Bacteria > Pseudomonadota > Gammaproteobacteria > Burkholderiales > Thiobacillaceae > Thiobacillus. The sequence continues at coordinate 5,242 of JAIOJU010000169.1, read as the reverse complement.
GCGTGCGGTCCAGTTGCTCATACAACGCCAGTGTCTGGTCCAGCATGTTCTGTAGCGGGAAAAAGTCACCCTCCGGAACGGGTTCAGGATTTTGCAGGAGTTGCGCCAGGCGCTGACACGTTTCGTCAATCTTGTTGAGTGGGAACTGCCCGGCGGGATAGACGGTACGCAAGATCTCGACCACGCCGCCGTGACTGTAACCCGCAGTTGGCACGCCCAAACGCAGCGCTTCCAGCGTGGTTCGCCCGAACGATTCGGGTTGGGTGGAGAGTGACAACACCAGGCTGGAAATAGCCAGGATGTTTTTCAGGTCGTCGCGCTGGCCGGTCAGGCTGATATCGTTTTCCAGTCCCCGGCTGCGCACGCGATAACGCAGCTTTTGCAGATAGCGTTGCTTGGAGGGCGAGGCGCCGCCGACGATGAGGCCGTGTACCGGCAGGCCGCGCCGTTTCATGCGGGCAATCAGCTCGATAAAATCTTCGTGTCCTTTCAGCCGGGTGATGCGGCCGGGCAAGGTGACCAGCTGCTTGCCCTGGGCATGCGGGAACTGGGCAAAAAATGCCTGTTGCCATGCCGGATCGGGTTTCCAGCCATGTGGATAGGCCTGGCCGTTGACGCCGCGGTGTATCACCTGAATGCGCCAGGGCAGGGTGTCGGGATATTCGCGCAGAATGTAGTCGCGCACCGTATTGGATACGGCAATGACACGTTCGCCTTTGGTCATGATGCCGCTGTAGCGGTTGACGCCATACAGTCCATGCACCGTTGTGACAAAGCGCGGGCGCGTGGCCGGGTTCATGCGGCGCCAGGCCAGCCAGGCGATCCAGGCCGGAATCCGGGAGCGCGCATGGATGATGTCGACCTTTTGCTCGGTCAGGAACTTGCGCAGCTTGCTGACAAGTCGTAGCGTCTTGAAGGATTTCTGGCCGATTGGCCAGGTGAAATGTTCGGCACCAAACTCGGTCAATCGGGGCGCGAGCCGGCCTCCTGCCGACATCACCAGCGCGCGGTGGCCATGCTTCACCAGTTCGTGTGCAATTTCGAGCGTGCCACGCTCGACTCCGCCAGACTCCAGGGCGGGGAGCAGTTGCAGGACTGTCAGTTTTTTTTCTTCAGCCATTCCAGTATCCAGTGGGCGCATCGATCGGCTTCGGCCAGCGGCTGCGTATTCGTGTGTAGTGTTTCATGTGCGCACCAGTCCGCAAAACGGGTGATGCGCTGATTGTCGGCGAGATCGGCAATGGCCCGGCCAACGCGACTTTCCGGGTTGACGGGCAAATCGAATATGCCCACATCAGCCCCTGCCGTCAGGGCTTCATACACCATCGATACGCTGTCGGGCGTGACCCACACCGTGCCGGATCGCGCTAGTTGGGCGGGCAGCCATTCCGGGGACGTTGCGGTATGAGGCACCATGTTCAGATTGGGATGGGGTGGCAGTTGCGCCAGAAAATCCTCGGGGGTGCGGCGCGAACTGGTCAGCGTCCAGTGGGTGTCGGGCGTGCGTGCGAGGAGGGCTTTGATCTGGGCCTGCACAGTAACGCTGTCCCATTCAAAGTGCGGCGAGGTGCCGCCGATCAGCAGCAGGCCTTGTTGTCGATCCAGTGTGGAGGAAGGCCGGATGCGGTTCAGTGCGCCTTCGGTCACCAGCGTATGTGGGTCTTCGGCGATGCCATCATGCCGGGGAACGATGCACAGATCGAACTGGCTGCGCGGCACACTCGGCTTCATCAGCACCACTGTCCGCCCACCATGCCTCCTTCGCATCACCAGCATGGTGAGATGGGTGGCGTGGCCCGCGCCCAGAATCAGATCGGGGTGGGGCAGGTCGCGTCCAGGAGCCTGTTTGAGCAGCAGCCCCAGCCATGCGCGCCAGGCGGGCAGTGCAGGCAGGACATGTATCTCGGTCGGGGTCGCGCGCCCCAGCGCTTCGGCCAGCCCAAGAGACTGGTTTACATGGCCAGGCTTGTTGTCGCTGATGATCCAGACGACTTGTGACGGATGGGGTCTGACCGCTTCAGTCAACGCACGGTCCTGTATTTTTGTTGCGTTTGTTTCCCGACAAGGCCAGATCCAGACTCGTCGACATTTGCATCAGGTGGCGATACTGAAAATACAGAGCGCATGGCTGCAGGGCGTGGTTCGGGTGCCGGAAGTGTAAACCATCCGTTAATGAAATGCGGCGACCGGATTGGCGTTCATGAAAGTCACAGCGTATCGCCCCAGGCACGTTCAAGTGCCGCCTGCCAGCTGTATGGCGCAGGGTCGAGCACGGGCGATTTGTCTTCCATCAGATCAACCAGCAATTCTGCCGAAGCCGGCGCCATCGTCACGCCGTAGCGGTAATGCCCGGTATTGACGAACACGTTCTCGAAATCCGGGTGGCGGCCGATGACCGGAATATTGTCAGGCGACCCTGGACGCAACCCGGCCCAATGTCGGATGGGCTGAATCGACCCCAGAACGGGCAGCAATTCGGTAGCCTCGGCATGCAGCCGCTGGAGTGTGGCGATATCGGTCGATTTGTCGAACCCGGCATCCTCCAGCGTGCTGCCCGCCAGCACATGCCCGTCGCGGCGCGGGATCAGATAAAGGCCCTTGCGATACAGAATCGACTCGAGCACACCCGGTTCCAGCTTGAACAGCAGCATCTGGCCGCGGACCGGGCGGATGTTGGGGGTGCCGGCCAGGCCGGGCAGCCCGGTCCCCGACCAGGCCCCGGTGGCCAGCACGAACCGATCGGCCGGGAAGCTGCCCTGATTGGTACGCAGGCTTAGGACACGCCCTGTCTGAATGGCGGCGTCTTCGATCTGGCAGTGCGTGTGTATGACTCCGCCCAGCCGCACCACGGCCTCGCGCAGCGCCGCAACCAGACGCGGATTGCGAACCTGGGCGATACCGGGCAGCCAGAGATCGCCTGGATTCGCGGGACCGGGCTGTGCAGTCAGACCATGCGTTGCGCACCAGGCGAGCGCGTCCTCGGGCCGGGGCGTGTCCAGTACGCGCATCCCGCATGGCCAGTATTCTGCAATTTTCCCGGACTGCGCTTCAATTGCTTTGACCCAGTCCGCATACGTCGCCATCGAGCGCAAGGCCAGCGCCGAAACCGCCTCGCTGTAATCCCATGGCAGCAACGGCGACAAAATTCCGCCGCCTGCCCATGACGATTCGGTACCCACCTCACCGCGTTCCAGAAGCGTGACGCCATGGCCCCGTTTGAGCAAGCCCATTGCCACGCTCAGGCCGGAAACCCCAGCGCCCAGGATGACGGCAGAGGCCTTCATCCTGGATATGCCAGGCTCATGCACAGGCCCTGCCTACAACTAAAGTTGTATAGATGCGCCCCAAACAGAGTGGCAAGCTAACAGTCATAAATAAAAGGGAGGGGGGATGGGAAATGGAGAGGCGTGGATTCACACTGGTGGAACTGCTGGTAACGCTGGCGATAGGGATGATTTTATTGGCGATTGCCGTTCCCGGCTATGCATTTTTAATCAATGCCAGCAGGCTGACGGCCGTAACCAATGATCTGGTTTCAGCCCTGCACCTGGCACGGTCCGAGGCAATCAAGCGGGGCATGCGCGTCACGATATGCAAGACCAGCAACGCCACGGCTGCAACGCCAGCCTGCGATACCGCAGCCAGTTGGCAACAAGGCTGGCTGGTATTTGCCGATGGCGGAACAAGAGGGATGATTGATTCGGATGACACCCTGTTGCGGGTGCAAGGCCAAGCCGCCCCGGTAGTAACTATTACGGCTGGCATTAATTATGGCAGTTATATCAGCTACCTTTCCAGCGGGGGTAGCCGGGGCTCAGGTGGTCTGGCCAATGGCACGATACGAATATGTGTTGCCGGCAGTCGGCGTGACATCGTTATCAACAGCACAGGGCGCCCGCGGCTCGATTCCGGAGTCTGCTGATTGGTGCACGTCAGGCTCAAGTTGGCGACATTTATGACGCTATAGCTCCCGGGATGGGCTCTGACGATGAGTCCCGCCTGGATTGGTAGCTGCAGCCGTTCATGAGCCGAATCCGGCCATTCGTCTTGTAGCGCTGGACATTCCACCTCACCTTTTTTAACGTGACAGTGTGAAAAGCGAGAACATGAATCCCATGGCTGATGCTCCCGCCGCAAGCCGCGGCTTTACCCTGATCGAATTGATGGTGACGCTCGCCATTGCCGCCGTACTGCTGACAGTGGCGGTGCCGAATTTCATTACATTCATACAGAACAACCGTTTGGCGAGCCAGGCCAATGACCTGGTCTCCATGCTGAACTACGCCAGGAGTGAGGCCATCAAGCGCGGCGTGCGAATCACGGTGTGCGGTCGTGCCTCGAATACAGCCTGTACGGGAACCATAAACTGGGACACTGGGTTGCTGGTGTTTATTGACAATGACGGAGATGGCACCGTGGGGGCGGGCGAAACCATCCTGCAGGTGAGGCCGGGTTTGGAAGGCGGCAATACCCTGACGGCCGGGGCAAGCACCCGAATTACCTACCAAAGCAGTGGCTTCAGATCTGATCCGGGCGGCAATGATATTTTCAGCCTTTGCGATACGCGTGGTGCTGCAAGCGGGCGTTCAATCACCGTCAATCCCCAAGGACGTGCCACCACAACTCTGGGAGCCGCAGCATGCCCATGATTGAAAAACAAGCCGGTTTTACCCTGCTCGAAGTCCTGGTAGCCATCGTCGTGCTCTCGCTCGGCTTGCTGGGTCTGGCAGGCTTGCAGGCTGCCAGCCTGCGCAATAACCAGGCGGCCTATTACCGTGGCATTGCCACACAGCAGACCTACGATATGGCCGACCGGATACGCGCCAATCTGGCCGGCGTGACAGCCGGCGACTACAACAACCTCGCAGCCGTGATTCCTGCCAATCCGGGCTGTTTTACGGCCGGCTGTTCAATCGCAAACATGGCCGTCACCGATCATTTCCAGTGGAATACAGTCAACGCAGCCTTGCTGCCCGGTGGGTCGGGCACGGTTGTGTGTGCGGATGGCCCGGCTGCCGCAGGATGTACCGCAGCCACGGGCAACTGGCTGTTCAATATCACTGTTTCCTGGACTGAAAGAACACAAGCTGGAAATGTAGTGCAAAGCTTTGTCACGAGGGTTGCGCCATGAGGACAAGCATGGGTTCGCACTCGACTCGTCGCGTGACCGCGCGCCATGACCTGCCCCGGCGTCAGCTTGGCCTGACGCTGGTCGAGATCATGGTGTCCCTCACCATAGGCT
>JAIOJU010000168.1 GCA_019911765.1 Thiobacillus sp. | reverse complement strand
GACGAATACCGGCTTCATCTGGCCGCGCTTTTCGCCATAAATCAGGGCGGGGACCATCAAGGCGAACGAACCCAACAGCACCGGAAGATAGACCGCCCAGTGGTGGTCGGGCGCCAGGCCGCTGTTTTTGATCGCCACCGGCACCACGACAAACATTGCCATCTGCGCGGCATGCAGGGCAAAAATGCCGAAATTGAGCCGCAGCAACTGGCCATTACGCAGCACGTCGTTCAACCGCGCCGGGCTGGCCTGGGCATCGGCATGAAAGTGACTATCCGCCGGATCGGGCACCCATGCCCTGACCACCCAGATGGCGGCCAGCGCCAGAATGCCGGTCAGCGCAAAAATGCCGGGGACGCCAATGATGCGATTGAGTGCGGGACCCGCCACCAGCGACACCGCAAAGGCGACGCCGATGGTGGAACCGATCATCGCCATCGCCTTGGTACGGTGTTCTTCGCGGGTGAGGTCAGCCAGCATGGCGGTGACGGCGGCAGACACCGCTCCTGCCCCCTGCAATGCGCGGCCGAAGATTGTCCAGTAGATATCCGTGGCGGCGGCGGCCACAAAACTGCCGATGGCAAAGATGATCAGGCCGAAGATGATGACCTTCTTGCGGCCGATACGGTCGGACGCCATGCCGAAGGGGATCATGAAGATGGCCTGGGTCAGGCCGTACATGCCGAGCGCAAGGCCAACCAGGGTGTGATTGTCGCCGCCCGGCAGGTGTTCCGCATACAGCGCAAACACCGGCAGGATCAGGAACATGCCCAGCATGCGCAGGCCAAAAATGGCCGCCAGGCCCGATGTGGCGCGCTTTTCGGCGCGGGTCATGCTTTCGGACAAGTCGATGTGGGCCACTGCGGGATGAATTAACGGGGTTAGACGAATGCGGGAAGTCCGTTATATTAGCAGGTTGCGAATTACGCTCGCCGCCCTAACCGATAGCCGTCAATCAATGGAATTTATCCGCATCCGTGGCGCCCGCACCCACAACCTGAAAAACATCAATCTCGACCTGCCACGCAACAAGCTGGTGGTGATCACGGGACTGTCTGGCTCAGGCAAATCGTCGCTGGCGTTCGATACGCTCTATGCCGAAGGCCAGCGACGCTACGTCGAATCCTTGTCGGCCTATGCGCGGCAGTTTCTGCAGCTGATGGAGAAACCCGATGTCGATCTGATCGAAGGCTTGAGTCCGGCGATTTCCATCGAGCAGAAAGCCACCAGCCATAACCCGCGCTCGACGGTCGGCACGGTCACCGAGATCCACGATTACCTGCGCCTGTTGTACGCCCGAGTCGGCGATCCGCAATGCCCGGAGCACGGCATCACGTTGGCTGCGCAGACTGTGTCGCAAATGGTCGACGCGGTGCTGGCGCTGCCGGAGGACACCAAGCTGATGATCATGGCGCCGCTGGTGGTGGGCCGCAAGGGCGAAAACCTCGAACTCTTTGCCGAACTGCGCGCGCAGGGTTTCGTGCGGGTAAGGGTCGATGGCACCGTGCATGAAATCGACGCCGTACCCAAGCTCGACAAGAACAGGAAGCACACCATCGAAGTGGTGGTGGATCGTCTGAAGGTGCGCATGGATGCCAAGCAGCGCCTGGCCGAAAGCTTCGAGACCGCGCTGCGCCACGCCGACGGCCGCGCGCTGGCGGTGGAAATGGACACCGGCAAAGAGCACCTGTTTTCCGCCAAGTTCGCCTGCCCGATCTGCAGCTATGCACTGCCCGAACTCGAACCGCGGCTGTTCTCGTTCAACAACCCGATGGGCGCCTGCCCCAGCTGCGACGGTCTCGGCCAGATCACCTTTTTCGATCCGGCACGGGTGGTGGCTTTCCCGCACCTGTCGCTGGCCAGCGGCGCGATCAAGGGCTGGGACAAGCGCAACCAGTTCTTCTTCATGATGCTGCAAAGCCTGGCGATGCATTACGGCTTCGATCTCGATACGCCCTGGGAATCGCTGCCCGAGCGCATCCACGATGTGCTGCTCAATGGCTCTGGCCGCGAAGCCATTGCCTTCCAGACGCTGGCGCCGCGCGGCGGATTCGCCACCAAGCGCTACCCGTTCGAAGGCGTGCTCGCCAACATGGCCCGCCGCTACCACGAGTCGGACTCGATGGCGGTGCGTGAGGAACTCGCCAAGTACCAGAACAACAAGGCGTGCCCCGCCTGCGAAGGCACCCGGCTGCGCGAAGAGGCGCGCCACGTCATGGTCGGCAACGCGCCGATCTTCAAGGTCAGCGCGATGCCGCTGAAGCAGGCGCTGGCATTTTTCCAGACGCTCACGCTCGACGGTCACCGCGCCCAGATCGCCGACAAGATCGTCAAGGAAATCATCGCCCGCGTCGGCTTCCTCAACAACGTCGGTCTCGATTACCTGTCGCTCGACCGTTCGGCCGACACGCTGTCGGGCGGCGAGTCGCAGCGCATCCGCCTTGCTTCACAGATCGGCTCCGGCCTCACCGGCGTGATGTACGTGCTCGACGAACCCTCGATCGGCCTGCACCAGCGCGACAACGACCGCCTGCTGGCCACGCTGAAACATCTGCGCGACATCGGCAACTCGGTGCTGGTGGTCGAGCACGACGAGGATGCCATTCGCGCCGCCGATTATGTGGTCGACATGGGCCCCGGCGCGGGCGTGCACGGC
>JAIOJU010000167.1 GCA_019911765.1 Thiobacillus sp. | reverse complement strand
CCCTGTCCATGGGGCAATCATTTGCGGGCGGCCCCGCAACGGGCGAACGCCAGAGCATTTCGCTCACGGCCGACGCTCGTGGCCATTTTGCCGCCGCGGGGTCGCTCAATGGTTATCCGGTCAGCTTTCTGGTCGATACCGGCGCTACGTCCATTGCCATCAACGCGGCTGAGGCCAAACGCATCGGACTGGATTATCGATCGGGCCAGGCTGTTGGCGTGAGCACCGCAGGCGGGGTGGTGCCCGCCTGGCGCGTCAAGTTCAATACCGTCAAGGTCGGCAGCATCACGCTGAACCAGGTGGACGGGATGGTTGTCGAGACAGGCCTGAATGTGCCGCTGCTGGGAATGAGCTTTCTGAACCGCATGGAAATGCGGCGCGACGGGCAGACGATGACGCTGACACAGCGCTATTGAAACGGTTTGAACGAAACAAGGCCTGCAGTTGCAGGCCTTGTTTTGGGGATGGCGTTACTTATTTCTTGGTCTTGTCACGCTCGATCAGGGCGTACGCCGAATGGTTGTGGATCGACTCGAAGTTCTCGGCTTCCACGATATAGGCATCAATCAAAGGCTCGGCGTTCATCGCGGCAGCCACATCGCGCACGATGTCTTCGACAAATTTAGGGTTGTCGTAGGCGCGCTCGGTAACCCATTTTTCGTCGGGACGTTTCAACAGGCCGAACAACTCACATGAGGCCAGGTCTTCCACTTTGCGTACCAGGTCTTCAATCCACAGGAAACCATTGGTTTTGGCAGTGACCGTGACATGTGAGCGCTGGTTGTGTGCGCCATAGTCGGAAATCTTTTTTGAACAGGGGCACAGGCTGGTCACCGGTACCAGCACCTTGGTGGTGTGGGTGAAATGCCCCTTTTCGATGGCGCCAATAAACGTGACTTCATAATCCAGCAGGCTTTGCACGCCGGAGACCGGTGCGGACTTGTTGATGAAATAGGGGAAGGTCATTTCGACATAGCCCGATTCGGCTTCCAGCAGCTTGACCATCTGGCGCAGCATGCCCTCGAAGTTCTCGACCGAAATCTCACGCTCGCGCGTGTTGAGAATTTCGATGAAACGCGACATGTGCGTGCCCTTGAAATTGTGCGGCAGGTACACGTACATGTTGAAGTTGGCGATGGTGTGCTGGACGCCGTCGCTCTTGTCGGCCACGCGTATGGGGTGGCGGATGCTCTTGATGCCGACCTTGTTGATGGCGATTTCCCGTGTATCAGCCGAGCTTTGTACGTCCGGCATACATTCCGTATCGCAAATCTGGTTCATGGCAGGCTCCTTGTGGTGATGTCAGCATTAACTCAATACAATTTAGACTAAGTATAAACTGCAATAATAGTTGAGTAAACTACTCGGGAATACATTCTTTCAAAGGCGTTAGCCCTTAGAAAGTCGGAGTCCCATTGTGGGGTAATAGGGTTATCCGCTGGCGGACACGGTGTTCGATGCCTGCGGCGTTCAGGCCGCAGCCAGCCAGCATCTTCACGGGGTCTCCATGGTCGATGAAGGTGTCGGGCAACCCCAGGTTAAGAATAGGCGTATAAATCCCCAGTGCAGCCAGTGCTTCGGCCACGCCCGCGCCGGCGCCGCCCGCCACGGCGTTTTCTTCCACTGTGACCAGCAGGCGGTGGCTGCGCGCCAGTTCCTGCAGCAGATCCAGGTCCAGCGGTTTGACGAAGCGCATGTCGGCGACGCTGGCATCGAGCGTCTCGGCTGCGGCCAGTGCCGCGGCGACCAGACTGCCAAAGGCAATGAGCGCGACGTCGTGGCCACTGCGCCGCAGCACGCCCTTGCCAATTTCGACTGGTTCGAGGCTGCCTTCGATGGAGGCGCCTGTGCCGCTGCCGCGCGGGTAGCGTACGGCTGACGGGCCATCATGCAGAAATGCCGTGGTCAGCAGGCGGCGGCACTCATTCTCGTCCGACGGCGCGGCGATCAGCATGTTGGGAATGCAGCGCAGAAAGGACAGGTCGAAGCTGCCGGCGTGAGTGGGGCCGTCGGCGCCCACCAGTCCGGCGCGATCGATCGCCAGCATGACCGGCAGGTTCTGCAGCGCGACATCGTGAATCATCTGGTCGTAGGCGCGCTGCAGGAAGGTCGAGTAAATCGCTACCACCGGCTTGATGCCTTCGCAGGCGAGTCCGGCGGCAAAGGTCAGCGCATGCTGTTCGGCAATGCCGACATCGAAATAGCGCTTGGGGAATTCCTGTGAAAAACGCACCAGCCCCGAACCTTCGCGCATCGCCGGGGTGATGCCGACCAAGCGCGAATCGGCGGTCGCCATGTCGCACAGCCAGTCACCGAATACCTGGGTGTAGCTGGGCTTGCCGCCGGCTTTTTCACTGACGCCGGTTGCCGGATCGAAGCGCGATACGCCGTGATACAGGCAGGGATTGGTTTCGGCGGGGGCGTAGCCCTTGCCCTTTTTGGTGACGATATGCAGGAACTGCGGGCCGTCGAGCTGCTTGATGTTGTCGAGCGTATCCAGCAGGACGTCGAGGTCGTGGCCGTCGATCGGGCCGATGTAGTTGAAGCCGAATTCCTCGAACAGCGTGCCGGGCGTCACCATGCCCTTCATGTGTTCTTCGGCGCGCTTGGCCAGTTCGCGGATCGGCGGGGCGACAGACAGCACTTTCTCGCCGGCGCGGCGGGCAGCGGCATAGAAGCGCCCCGACATCAGTCGTGCCAGGTAGTTGTTCAATGCGCCGACATTAGGGGAGATCGACATGTCGTTGTCATTCAGCACCACCAGCAGCGGCAGATCGGTATTGCCGGCGTTGTTCAGGGCCTCGAATGCCATGCCGGCTGTCATGGCGCCATCGCCGATGACAGCCACCGCGCGCTGCTTTGATCCGGTCTGCAAAAAGGCCTCGGCCATGCCGAGCGCAGCCGAGATCGAGGTGCTGGAGTGGCCTGTGCCAAAGGCATCGAACACGTTTTCGGCGCGGCGCGGAAACCCGGCGATTCCATCCGCCTGACGCAGGTGGGCCATGGCTTCGCGGCGGCCGGTGAGAATCTTGTGGACGTAGGTCTGGTGGCCGACGTCCCAGACAATGCGGTCGTTCGGCGTATCGAATACGTAATGCAGCGCCAGCGTCAGCTCCACCGTGCCGAGGTTGGATGCCAGGTGGCCGCCAGTCCCGGCGACCGAATTCACCAGGAAGGTGCGCAGTTCGGTCGCCAGTTTCGGCAGTTCGGCTGGCGAGAGCGCGCGCAGGTCATCCGGCGATTGGATGGTGTCGAGTAACGGTGTGGTCATCTCAGAATGTTCGCTCGACCACGAAATCAGCCAGCTGGCGCAAACGCTCCGCCGGTGTGCCCAGTTCGCTCAGGGCCTGGTGTGCGTCGGCACGAAGTTCCTGCGCCAGCTCCCGTGCGCGTGCCACGCCTAGCAGGCTGACATAGGTGGGCTTGTTGTCGGCGGCATCCTTGCCGGCGGTCTTGCCCAGCGTGGCGGTGGGTGCTTCAGCGTCGAGGACATCGTCCACCACCTGGAAGGCGAGGCCGACACATTTGGCGTAGTGGTCGAGCGCAGCTTCGGTGGCACCGTCCATCGTGCCGCACTGTGCGCCCAGCAATACCGAAGCGCGGATCAAGGCACCGGTTTTGTGGATGTGCATGAACTCGAGTTCAGTCAGGTCGAGCGGTTTGCCAATGCTGGCCAGGTCGATGGCCTGACCGCCAGCCATGCCGCGCGAGCCGGAAGCCTGTGCAAGCAGTTGCACCATGTTCAGTTGAGTTGCCGCATCATTTGCCAGCGGCTGCGAAGCAAGAATGTCGAACGCCAGGCTTTGCAACGCATCGCCCACCAGCAAGGCAGTGGCTTCATCGAACTCGACGTGTACCGTAGGCTTGCCGCGCCGCAGGGCATCGTTGTCCATCGCCGGCATGTCGTCGTGCACCAGCGAATAGGCGTGGATCAGTTCGACCGCAGCGGCTGCGTGCTGTACCCGATCAGCGTCAGCGCCCGTCACTTCGCCTGCAGCAAATGCCAGCAGGGGGCGTACCCGTTTGCCGCCGCCCAGCACTGCATAGCGCATCGCTTCATGCAGGCGTTGCGGGGTGATGTTGGCGGGCGGAAGCCACCCGGCCAGTATGTTTTCCATGCGTGCCTGACATGCCTGGGTCCAGGCTGCAAAATCAGTCATCGGTGTCTTCGGTCTTGAGAGGTTGCGCCGCCTTGAAATCAACCAAGGCGCCGTTTTCCAGAATTTTCACCTGCTGCTCTGCCTCGGCCAGTTGCTGGCGGCAAAATTGCAGTAATTCGGCGCCACGCTTGTAGGCGGACAAGGAGGCTTCCAGCGGCAATTGGCCTGATTCCATTTCACTCACAATGGAGTCGAGTTCTGCCAATGCAGATTCATAGTCTTTGGGTGGCGCGGCGGCGCGGGATTTGGCCATGGAATGGAAGCCGGCAGAAGCAAAGCCCGGTATTTTAACAAATTCAGCGTTGCGGCGCCTCCCGGGTTGGTGTCCGTGTTAAATTTTGTCAGCACGTTTGCGGCGTAATCTCCAGCCTGAATTGCAGGTTGCGTGCCGACAGCAGGATCATGCCCAATCGCTTGCCGCTGAGGAGGGCATGATGTGGTCGCTGTTCACCGTGCCGGGCATCTCCCCCAACGGGAAATCAATGGACTTTTCAATGAGCGGACTTACCTGTGTAACGAGCGGCGCATGCCATCTGTTTTTCGTCCAGCCGTGGTGGTTTTATTGCGCATGAACAGTTCATCATGAAATCCAGCTGGATGCTCGTCGCCGCTGCGCTGTTTGCACTGATGGGGGTGCAGGTCAAGCATGCTTCGGTTCATTTTTCTCCGGCCGAACTGGTGTTTTACCGGTCGATTTTCGGGCTGTTCTCAATCTGGGCAATGATCGCCATCTCGCGCCGCCAATGGCTGGCGCCGCTTGCCACGCATCATGTGCGTGCGCATTTCTGGCGTGGGCTGTCGGGTTTTACTGCGTTGGTGCTGTTCTTCTACGCGATTGCGCGCTTGCCGCTGGCAACTGCTGTCACACTTAATTACACGGCGCCCCTGTTTCTGGCGGCATTGTCGGCCTGGTGGCTGCACGAACGCCACGGGCGTGGACTGGTGGGAGCCGTGCTGCTGGGATTCGTTGGGATCGTGCTGTTGCTGCGCCCTCAGGTGCAGGGTCAGGCCTGGCTGCCCGCGCTGGCCGGGCTGGTGTCGGGCATGCTGGCGGCAGTGGCGTATATCAATGTCAAGCAGCTCGGGAAATTGGGCGAACCGGAATGGCGGGTGGTGTTTTATTTCACGCTGCTGGCGACCCTGGGGGGAGGCGCGTGGATGGCGCTGGCCGGTTTTCATCGTCCGCAAGCTGAAGACTGGCCCTGGCTGGTCGGCATCGGCTTAACCGCCACGCTTGCGCAACTGGCATTGACGCGCGCCTATCATCGCGGGCGGACGCTCACCGTCGGTGCGCTGGCGTATACCACGGTAGGATTTTCGGCAGTCTATGGCGTGTTGCTGTTCGGGGAGCAATTGCCCATGCAGTCGTGGATAGGCATGGCCGTGGTGGCGTCGGCAGGCATGCTGGCGGTGCGCGCTTCCGCCCCTTCGCGCCCGGATTCGCTATAGTCAAAGAACTTAACTCACAGGAGATATTCATGATCAACCTCGACGTCAGGGACAACCAGATTGCGGTCAACGTGATGGGCCAGTTCACGCTGGAGGATTACCGCGAGTTTGAGCAGGCGGTGTGTCATGGCATCCAGTTTCAGGGTGTGGTCAATGTACTGTTCGATTTGCGGGATATGCTGTCGTACAGCGTGGATGTCGCCTGGGAAGAGATCAAGTTTTCACGTGAGCACAAGAACGATTTTGGCCGCATCGCGATTCTGTCCGATGACGAATGGGTGTCGTGGAGCATGTGGATCAACCGTCTGTTCATGTCGGCGGACATCCGGCAGTTTGATGACCTGGATATGGCGCAGGCGTGGGTGGCTGGAGCCGAATTGCCCGCTGCCGCAGGCTGAGTTCACGAATGGCTATTGATGGGGAATCAGGCGGGTTTGCGTAGCGGGCGAAAAACGTCCTGATTGGCGTAATAGTCCGCATGCACGTTGTCGGGATCCCATCCGGGAATGCCCTGTATCGGTAACGGTACCAGTTGGCGCGGGGTGTGGAGCGTTGCAAGTGCTGCGACCACCAGGCTTTCCGCCGGGTCGGGGTCGAGCGCGTCCGACTGCAGCAGCAGGCATTTCCCGGTAATCGAAGGATAGGGCGCGAGTGTTTTTTCCAGCAGCGCGTGGCCTACCACCACAAACTGCATTGTCGTCTCGACTTCATGCCGACGTTCCCGGAACAGGGTGTGCCAGGCCCGTTGTGTCAGCAGCTCCGGCAATGCCAGGTCGCGGCTGATGATCCATACCCCGGATTCATCCAGCATGGTCAGCGCATCACGACGGCGACCCCGCACGGTATCGGTTTCGAGCGCGATGGCCTCGCCGTGAGCGGCATTGAGCGCGCGCTTGAAGCTGGGGAAACGCAGCCACACCAATGCGTTCAGCACGTCATGCCAGGTATCCGGGCGAGTCGGCACCTGGCCGGTCTGCAGGATATGGGTTTCGTAGTCGCGTGCGGACAGGCGGCCGTCCGGCGCGAAAAAGCGCAGCGGCAGGTTGCGGGATTGCGTCGTGCCGAGTGCGGCGGCCAGGGCGTTGAGTGTATCCAGCGAGGGCATGGCATGGGCCAGCCCCAATTGCTCGATCAACGCCTGATAGGGCGCAAAGGCCGGGTGTTTGAAATTCAATGCAGCGAAATTCAATGCAGCGATTCGGACAAGGCCTGGCGGTATTGCCGGGTCAGCGGATGCGTGTTGCCCAGCAAATCAAACAATGCCAGCAGGCTGAGTCGTCCGATGTCGTGCCGGAAGCTGCGGTCGGTGCGGGCGATCAGCAGCAGGGTGTCCATTGCCGCTGGAAAATCGTCTGCAGCCAGCAAGCGGGCAGCACGCTGAAAGTGCGCATCCAGATCCTCGCCATGCTGTTCGAGATGCGCATCCAGTTCGGTCAGCGGGGGGGCCTTGCGGGCGGTCTCAGCCAGGTTCAAATGCGCATACAGGTGGGCGATGTCGGGTTCCAAACGGGCTTCCGGCGGCAGGCTGTCAAGCAGTTTCAACGCCTGCTCGCCGTCGCCTTCGGCCCACAGCAGTTTGGCCAGATCGCGGGGAATGGCCAGGTTGTC
>JAIOJU010000166.1 GCA_019911765.1 Thiobacillus sp. | reverse complement strand
GTGAGGGCGGGTTCAGACAAAACCCGAGGCCACCCCCGTTAGTGAGGTTGAGCCAGGCTGGGTTAACGAAATAGAGGCTACTTGTTTTGCACTGTTCACACTCGCGGAAAAACTTCACGCCATCCTTACGAATACGCTCCTTGTGTCCATCCTGGCCGCAGCTGATTTTGATCGGGGTATTGCCATTCGCATTACAGTCAGCACATTTGAAGTAGTAGCCGTACTTGCCATACTGCACAGATAATTTGCCACTTCCACAGCTTCTGCATTTTGCCGAGCTATCTACCTTTATCTGTTCCGCGGCCTCCATGTAGTACGCGTTCCTGTTGATCCGCCAAGCGAAGTTTGAAGTTTGGTCACCGCTCACAACATCTTCGTGCCGGATCAACAGCAGCCTGTCCAGTTGGACAAGCTCGATGTCGTCGAGCGTTTCCCTAAATATGGGGGGTCACAGGGGGAAGCACCGAAGCCGCCGCTGCCTCAATCGTGACAATCTCAAACTGCATACTGCCCAAATCGGCCATGATGTAAGTGGGGGGTGCTCCGACGCCGCCAACGGTCCCGGGATTGATCAGCCAGGTTTGACCGCCTTTGACGGTGACCACCTGGGTGATGCTGGATTTATGGTCATGACCGCAACAGACCAGATCGTAGTCGCCGGTGCAGGCAAGCGCCTGCGCATAATGCGGGTAATGCACCAGGAACAGGTTGCGATCGGCCAGGGTGAACGCCGCGTCCTGGCCATGGTAGCGGATCACGCTGTTGGGCTCGGCCGCCAGCCGGCTCATGTTGTAGAGGTCGCCGGTATTGTTGCCATGGATGACGTGCACCGGCAATTCGTATTTCTGCAGCACGCGCAGCGTGGTCGGTGCGACCACATCGCCGCAGTGCAGCACGGCTTCCGCCCCATGTGCCTTGGCGTGCTCGACCGCCGCACCCAGCAGGCGACGGTTATCGTGGGAGTCGGACAGGATGCAGACTTTCATTTGGATTCGCTTTAGAAAGCAGGCTTGTCTGCTGCATTGCGGTAGCGTTCCACGCCGGCAAGGATTTCGGCACGGGCATCGTCCACCCCCACCCAGCCTTCGACCTTGACCCATTTGCCGGATTCGAGGTCCTTGTAATGCTCGAAGAAGTGGGAAATCTGCGCCAGCAGCAAAGGCTGCATGTCTTCGGGTTTGTTGACGCCCCGATACAGGCCGCACAATTTGTCGACCGGCACCGCCAGCAGTTTGGCATCCACGCCGGCTTCATCGGTCATTTTCAGCATGCCGACGGGGCGGCAACGCACCACCACGCCGGTGATCAGAGGGATCGGGGTGATCACCAGCACATCGACCGGGTCGCCATCTTCCGACAGAGTGTGGGGGATGTAGCCATAATTGCAGGGGTAATGCATGGCGGTCGACATGAAGCGGTCGACGAACATGGCGCCGGACTCCTTGTCCACTTCATACTTGATGGGCTCGCCGTGGGCAGGGATTTCGATGATGACATTGAAATCGTCGGGCAGGTTGCGGCCGGAACTGACCTTGTTAAGACTCATGGCGGGATCACAAAAACGGGGAAAGCCGCGCATTATACCTGCGCACCCACGGCCCTTCGCTCGCCCGATATAATCTGGCTATTTGCATGGCGTTCTTCTTTCCCGCTTCTTCTCTTTCCAGCCTCCAACGCAGCCAGACCGGCCTCGCCGGTGCGGCCGATGCGCTGTATCTGGCTGAACGGGCCAAACAGGCCGGGCCGCTGGTCGTGGTCTGCGCCAGCGCCTGGGATGCCAATCGCCTGGCCGAGGAGTTGTGCTGGTTTGACGCCGAATTGCGCGTGTGCAGCTTTCCCGACTGGGAAACCCTGCCCTACGATACCTTTTCGCCCCACCCGGACCTGATTTCGGAACGGCTGGCGACGCTATACCAGATTTCGCGCGGCGAGTTCGACGTCGCCGTGGTGGCACTGTCCACCGCGCTGTACCGGCTGGCGCCGCCCGCTTTCCTGGCCGCTCACACCTTTTTCCTCAAGCAGAAGGACACGCTCGACGAAGCGGCTTTCCGCGCACAGATGATGCTGGGCGGCTACACTCACGTGAACCAGGTGTTTGCGCCGGGCGAGTTTTCGATCCGCGGCGGCCTGATCGACCTGTTTCCCATGGGCAGCACCCTGCCCTACCGCATCGACCTGTTCGACAACGAGATCGAGACGCTGCGGGCGTTCGACGTCGACACCCAGCGCAGCATCTACCCGGTGGGCGAAGTGCGGTTGCTGCCCGCACGCGAATTCCCGCTCGACGAGACCGGCATCACCCGCTTCCGCCAGGCCTTCCGCGAACGCTTCGAAGGCGACCCGTCCAAGTCCAAGCTGTATAAAGATGTCAGCAACGGCCTCGCGCCCGCCGGTATCGAGTATTACCTGCCCTTGTTTTTCGAAGAAACGGCGACGCTGTTCGAGTATCTGCCCGCGCAAACCACATTGGTCAGCCATGGCGCGCTCGATCCGGCCGGGCAGGCATTCTGGGCCGACGCGCAGAGTCGCCACCGTCTGCTTTCGGGCGACAAGGATCGCCCGCTGCTGCCGCCTGCTGACCTGTTTCTGCCAACGGATGCATTCTTCACGCTGGCCAAGGGCTATGCCCGGCTGGATGTGGAACAGACGGGCACAGGCCTGGCGCAACCGGTCCCCCCGCTGTCGGTGGACCGCCGCGAGGCGCACCCGGTCGCCAGGCTGCAACGTTTTATCGACGGCTTCGGGGGCACCACCC
>JAIOJU010000165.1 GCA_019911765.1 Thiobacillus sp. | reverse complement strand
CCTGGAGCCCATAGAAGATCCTGTTTCCCTTGCCGACCAGGGATTGGACCGCCACGAAGACTGAGCCCGATTGGGTTTACCGGGCGCTGGTCCGGTTGAATCCCTCAATGCAGTTCTTGAGGTTTTTGATCACGCTGGCCTGATCCGTCACCACGCAGTCGCCTGCGTCAACCCCCAATCCGCTGTCCGCCCCGCCTCCTGCGGTTTCAGGCAGCGAATTCTCACCTGGCTCAAGCGTATCGTCTGTTTGCTTCTTGGCCGTATGGCTGGCATCTGGCTGTTTTAAGGGACTGGGTTGTTCCAGTTTCTTTTGTGCCGCCTGCAATTCCGCCTGCAAGCGCGCTTTCTCCTGAACTGACTGCATCAGCATCACTGCCATGACCACTAACGGCGCCAGTACGATGACGCCTAGCCCCGGAATCCACACCCACTTGCTCGACAACCTGGCGCGCACGCGCTGAAAGCGGCCCACGTCAAGCACCTCGCCGTCCTCTGCCGGCGCCGCTCCATCGGGTGCAGTGGTTTCCGTGTCATTTTCAGCTGGGCTGGGTTTCCTGTGAAACACATCCTTCAACCGCGTCAGCAAGGATAACTTCCCGGGTGCAGCCTCTGTTTCCACCTCAGCACTCACAGCAAGGCCGGCCTGATCGGCCCTGCGTCCATCCGGCAACCCGGATTTCGGCTGCCCCGTTTCCGTATCGTCTTCAGTAACCGGATCAGCCTTCCGCCGAAACACTTTCTTCAACCGCGTCAGCAAGGATAACTTCCCGGGCACAGCCTCTGTCGGTGCAGCTTCACTCACAGCAAGGCCAGCCTGATCAGGCTTCCGTCCAACCGGCAACCCGGATTTCGGCTGTTCCGGTTCGGCATTTTCTTCAGTATCCGGATTGGCCTTCCGGCGAAACCTATTCGTCAATCGTGTCAGCAGCGACGACTGCTCGGGTGCCGTGTCTGCTGGTACGACTGATTCGGATGGTTCCTGTATGGCTGGAGTGCGATCCGGCGTCGCAACCACAATGGTTGGCGTGGGAGCGGGCGCTTCCGGTTCCGGCTCGCTCGTCGCAACAGATTCGGGCTGAACCGGGTGCTCAGATAGTTCCAGTAGCTCCGTATTTATTGTGTTTGAGGTCGATTGATCGGGTGGAGTGGACTCAAGCAACGCAGAATCCGGGATGGCCGATTCCGGAGCGGAATCGGCCGTTGAGGCAGGAGTCAGCAGTTCAGTGAGAACAGGTAACGCGTTTTCCTGGCTTTCTTCAACGGCTGGAACCGGCTTGCGCCAGAAGGCCAGCCGGGTCAGTCCAGTCACAAATTTTTCGATCAACCGCTTCACAGAAAATCCTATGCCGACGCGCCCCCCGGCGCTGCTCGTCACTTAACGGCCAGAAATGAGCCAAACTGAGCGGCAAGCTCCCTGCAAAACGACACTCACGCATCCAGATAGATGAAATCCCGCTTGAACGGATAATTCGGCTGACAGCCCGCCACGCCCTTGCCCGCCAGCACTTGCCAAAGCTCCATCCAGCCATGCTCGAAGGCATAGGCGGCGCCCCCCATATAGATGCGCCAGATACGATATCTCTGCTCGCCAATGAGTTGGCGGGCTTCATCGGCATGCGCTTCCAGCCGGGTCACCCAGTGCCACAGGGTCCTGGCGTAATGGGGACGTAGATTCTCGGCGTCGAGGCATTCGAGGCCACTGACTGATGCAACGCGCAGCACGTCGGATGCGTGCACCAGTTCACCGCCCGGGAACACGTAATCCTCGATGAATTCGGCAATCCCGCTGCCGAGGCCAATGGCATCGGGCTGGGCCGTGGTAATGCCATGATTGAGCACCAGTCCGCCGGGCTTCAGCAGCGCGGCGACTTTGTCGAAATAGGCAGCGAGATTCGCGTGGCCGACGTGTTCGAACATGCCGACGCTGGCGATCTTGTCGTATGCACTCAGTTCGGATACGTCGCGATAGTCCATCCTGCGTACCTCAACCCGTGCTGCAAGACCCTGCGCGTCAATCAGCCGGCTGACATATTCATGCTGGTCGCCGGACAGCGTGATGCCCACCGCCCGCACGCCGTAATGTTTGGCCGCATGCAGAATCAAGCCCCCCCAGCCGCAGCCAATATCGAGCAACAGCTCGTCGGGCCTGAGCTTGAGCTTGCGGCAGATGTGATCGAGCTTGGCTTCCTGTGCGGCCTCCAGGCTCATGTCCGGTGTTTTGAAATAAGCGCAGGAATAGACTCGCCGCGTATCCAGCCAGAGGCCGTAGAAATCGTTGGAAATGTCGTAGTGATACTGGATGTTCTTGCGGTCCCGGGTACGCGTATGGCGCCACCATTTCCATCCATCCGAGCCGGTTGTCGGTGTACAGTCGCCTGCATTGCACAGGCGGTCACCCAGATCCAGGATGTCACGGATGTCACCTTCCAGATCAAGTTCACCTTCGACATAGGCACGCGCCAAGGTGCCAAGGCTGGGCTTGGCCATGGCCTTGAGGCTGGCCAGTTGATGCAGTCGAATCCGCACACCAGCAAGCGTATCGTCTCCAATCTGCTGGCCATTCCACAACTTAACCACCAGAGGCAAGCCGGAAGCCTTCAGTCGTCTCTGAACCTGTCGAACCAGAATCTGATCCAGCATCACGCCCTCCTTCAAGAAAGGCGATATGCATGGGGCTACCGCCTAGATTGAATTTAGGCCAAATCCACCACGAGTGCTGAACGGGTGTTTTCCGGCAGCGTCATGGGCGCCACCTTGTAGGCATCAAGATCAATCCCCATGCGGATCGGGCTGCCGGCCTTGGCGGCGGCAATCGAGGTGGCATCGAGTTCAAAACGCAGGAAATGCACCGCCGAGGTTTTCTCGGCGTTCTCGCGTTCCATGTCCTCGTCCGCAATAGCGAAGACCCTGGGCTGATCGGCTACCTGCACCCATACGCGGTCTTCGATCCCTTTCAGGCTCTCCAGCGCCACCTTGCGCGCATCCGGATCGGAATACTGGATCATCATGGTCGCTTTCCAGTTGCTTCCATCCGGCACCAACGGATTGTAGGCATCGAGTTCATCCTGGATTCCGGCATCCTCGAAGGTGCGCTCGGCGCGCAGCATTTCCTGAATCTGGTAACGCATGGTTTTCTCGTCTTCGAAAATCAGCGTCACATGATCGCCCAGTTCGACCATGCGATTCTTCTTGTGCGCCATGATCTCGGCGCGCATTTCGGGACGCACCTTGGCGTAGCCCTCCAGGGTCAGCAGGCTGTCACGGGTTATGTGCGGCATGTTTTTCTCCTTGCTAATTCTTGGGGTGCTATTCATTCCAGACCATAAGCGATGCGCAGCAGTGTGATCGGATGCTGTTTCTGCGCCGTGGATTCGCCCATGCCCTGCAGGATGTGGCGCGCGGCAATCGCGCAGTCCGAACTCACGTAATCGGCTTGCGGTTCGGCCATCTGCCGGAACACCGGCCGGCCGATCTTCATCGACTTGTCGAAGTATTCGCGCTTCACGCCCCAGGTACCGTCGTGGCCGGAGCAGCGTTCCACCAGCGTCACTTCGGCACCGGCCAGCTGCAGCGCGTCCCGTGTCTTGTTGCCGATGTTCTGCACGCGCTGGTGGCACGGCACGTGATACGCCACCTTGCCGAGCGGGTTATTGAAATCGGTCTTCAGCAACCCATCGACATTGCGCGCCATCAGGTATTCGAACGGATCCCACATCGCTGCCTTCACCGCCTGCACGTCGGCATCGTCGGGGAACATCAGCGGCAGTTCCTGCTTGTACATCAGCGTGCACGACGGCACCGGGGTGAGGATCGCGTAACCCGCGCGCGCCAGTTTGACCAGATGCGGGATATTGATTTCCTTCAGCCTGGCCACTGCATCCAGATCGCCGAGCTCCAGCTTGGGCATGCCGCAGCAGGACTCCTTGTCCACCAGCACGGCGGGGATTTCGTTGTGTGCCAAGAGTTTCAGCAGGTCATGGCCGATGCCGGGTTCGTTGTAATTGACGTAGCAGGTCGAGTAGATCGCCACCTTGCCTGGTGTCTTCTCGCCGGCTTTCTCGGCAAAATCGCTGCGCGGTCTGGCGGTCGAACGGAATCTGGCGCTGTCGTATTCCGGCAGCTGGCGGTCGGCATGGATGTGCAGCACGCTGTCAACCAGCTTGCGGATCGGCTTGACCTTCAGACTGGCATTCACCGCCTGCACCACCACGGGAATCGACGCGAGTTTGCCCATCGCGTCGGTCGAGGACAGCAACTTGTCGCGGAACGTGGTTCCGCCCTTCTTGAATTTGATTGCCTTGGCACGCAGCATGACATGCGGAAAATCGATATTCCACGGATGCGGCGGCACATAAGGGCATTTGGTCATGTAGCAGAGATCGCACAGGTAGCATTCATCCACCACCTTCATGTAGTCGGACTTGGCGACGCCATCCACTTCCATCGTCGAGGACTCGTCCACCAGATCGAACAGTGTCGGAAACGCGGTGCACAACGACACACAGCGGCGACAGCCATGGCAGGCGTCAAACACGCGCTCGAGCTCATGGTTGAGCTTGTCTTCGTCGTAGAAATCGGGATTTTTCCAGTCCAGCGGATGACGGGTCGGGGCTTCCAGGTTGCCTTCGCGAGTGCTCATGCGAACTCCAATTCAGACATGGTACAAACAAAACAGCAGACTCAAAAAAAAGCGGGCCGAACCCGACCCGCTTTTTTGTCTGGGTCGAATTACGAACCCAGGGTGTCCAGCGTCTTCTGGAACTTGTTGGCGTGTGAACGCTCGGCCTTGGCCAGCGTCTCGAACCAGTCGGCGATTTCGTCGAATCCTTCCGCACGTGCATCCTTGGCCATGCCGGGATACATGTCGGTGTACTCGTGGGTTTCACCTGCAATCGCGGTCTTCAGGTTGTCGGCGGTAGGGCCGAAAGCCATGCCGGTTGCAGGGTCGCCGCACTTTTCCAGGTACTCCAGGTGTCCGTGCGCATGGCCGGTTTCACCTTCGGCGGTGGAGCGGAACACCGCAGCCACGTCGTTGTAGCCTTCCACATCAGCCTTTGCTGCGAAATAAAGGTAACGGCGGTTGGCCTGCGATTCGCCGGCAAAAGCGGCCTTCAGATGGTCTTCGGTTTTTGAACCTTTGAGTTGCATAACCTGATCTCCTTGGTTGACATAGATATGCTTTGCAGCACTGAGTTTTTCATCACTGTCCTGCGACCTAACCATAAATTTATAGCAGACGGGACAGCAGCTGAAATCCATTGCTTTAGACTAAGTCTAAAATCTAAACGAAGGATAAGCCCATCATTGAACACTGTCAACCTTGTTTGACAGTTTGACAATGTTTTCAAAGGCCTTCACGAATATCTAAACACATTTTGCATACTGTACAGCGTAGTCAAACATGAACTGGCATGAAACTGGCTGAACCAAGGATATTCGATCCTTGGGAGCCTAGTCATGATCATGACCCGAAACACGCCACCCACCGCCAAACACGGTGATATCGTGGAATCCGAACTGCTCGACATCCTGCAGACGGTGATCGAAGCCCGCTGCGGTTTGTCGGCTATTCATCAACTGTTAGACGAAGCCAAGACAATGTCCGACATCCGCATCCGCTTCAATCAATGGCAAACCGAGCAGCGCACAGTCAAACTGCAGCAGATGGATTACGCCTCAAACCATACATTGAATAAGGTTAAAAAAACGGATTAATAGTTCATGCTGATCTCCTACCGAGGGTAACCCGCGTACCACTTTGGCTGTCTAGATGCCACGCTTTCCCCCTCGCAGGTACACTCTCGGGTCAAAGGAGACCCGCCATGAGTTTTGAAAAACCCAAAACCGACGCCGAATGGCGCGCTGAACTGAGCCCCGAGCAATACCGCATCCTGCGCGAGCATGGCACCGAGCGTGCATTCACCGGGGCATACTGGGACAATCATGAATCAGGTGAATACCGCTGCGCGGCCTGCGGCGAGCCTTTGTTTTCGTCCGACACCAAGTTTGATTCCGGCACCGGTTGGCCAAGCTTCTATCAGGCATTGAATGCCGACGCAGTGGCAGAAAAGCACGACGTCAGCCATGGCATGGAACGCGTCGAGGTCTTGTGCCGCCGCTGCGGATCACATCTGGGCCATGTATTCCCCGACGGCCCGGCACCCACCGGGCAGCGCTATTGCATCAACTCGGCTTCGCTGAACTTTCAGAAAGCCGATTCCAGGAAAGAGCGGAGCTGAACCTTGCAACACTTCGATGCGCAAATTGCTGCGATTACCCCTGCCACACCCAGCATCCACGCCTTGCGGCTGACCGTTCCCGATCCGCGCTTCCGGTTCCTGCCTGGGCAATGGGTGGATCTTGGCGTTGAAATCGACGGGATCGCACACACGGCGGGCTACTCGATCACGACTTCGCCAGTGCACACGGGCGAGATCGGACTGGCGATCAAGGCCAGTACACGGCATCCGTTGTCGCGCTGGATACACGAGCGTGCACGGGTAGGCGACCACGTGCGTATTTCACAAGGCCAGGGGCCGTTTGTGTATCTGCCCGAAATGAGCGACAACGTGGTGCTGATCGGCTGCGGCGTGGGCGTCACGCCCCTGTTGTCCATCTTCCGCCATGTGCGTGATGCGGGTTTGCCGACGCAGACGCATCTGGTTTACAGCGTGTCGAACAGTCGCGAAATCCTGTTCCGCGACGAGATCGAGGCAGCCGTTCATGCGCACGACAATCTGCACGTCAGCATTACCGTGACGCAACCCGACGCCAACTGGCACGGCCTGACCGGCCGCATCGATCCGGTCAAGCTGCATGCGCTCGATGTGCCGGACGATACGCTCTACTACCTGTGCGGTCCCAAGGGCATGGTGGAGGACATGAGCATGCTGTTGCATGATCTGGGCGTGCCGATGAACCGCATTATTTTCGAGAAGTGGTGGTAGTTTTTTTAACCATTCAACCTGCCATTCAACCCGTGTATGTTTGGCTTTCAATCTGAACGGAGAATTCCCATGCGCCTTGTTTCCCTGCTTGCGGCCCTGATTGTCTGCAGCCCCGTGCTGGCAGGGCCTAAGGATGTCGTTCGCACCTACCCGGCGCAAAAGGTCAGTGCCGACACTTATGTCATCCACGGGCCGCAAGGCGTGCCCTCCAAAGCCAACCAGGGTTTCATGAACAACCCGGCCTGGGTGATCACGGCGGATGGCGTGGTGGTGATTGATCCGGGTTCCAGCGTGCAGGCCGGCCGCATGGTCGTAGCCCAACTGCGCAAGACGACCAAACACCCCGTCACCCACGTATTCAACACCCACGTCCACGGCGACCACTGGCTCGGTAATCAGGCGATTCTGGAAGCCTGGCCCCAGGCCACCATCATCGCCCACCCCGACATGATCAGGCAGGCCAGGAATGGCGCAGACGCCTTCTGGCTCAAGCTGATGTCGGACCTGAGCGGCGGTTTTACCGACGGCACACGTGCCGAGATTCCCACCGTCGAGGCGGCCAATGGCCAGGCATTCAAAATCGGCGGCAAGACCTTCCGCATTCATTCCTCGACTGATGCGCACAGCAAGACCGACCTGATGATCGAGATGGCCGAAGACCGCATCCTCTTCACCGGCGACAATGTGCTGAACCGTCAGGTGATGAATCTGCGCGACGGCACCTTCAAGGGGGTGATGAAGGCCACCGACCAGGCGCTCGCGCTCGACGCCCGGGTCTATGTTCCCGGCCATGGCAAGACCGGCGACCGCACTCTGGTCGTGGCGCAGAAAACCTGGTTCGACATACTGATGTCAGAAGTGCGTCGCATGTACGACGAAGGCAAAAGCGATTTCGAGATGAAACCGGTCATCGCCAAAAAGCTCGAGGCTTACAAAGACTGGGCTGAATGGGATATCAACCTGGGGCAACAGATCAGCCTGGCGATTCTGGAAATCGAGCAGGAATAAAACCCTGGCACGAACCGCAAACAGATGACTGCGGCGGATTCAGCGCTCGATCAATCCCCCAGCCGGGTGACGCTCGCCGCCCGGCCCGCCTGCCATTCCCCGTCCAGGCTGATCCATTCGACACGGTCGCCGAGCATGCGCACCACGCCCGGACGACGGTTGTTGCCGGTATCGGAAAACTCGAAGCGGTAGTCGCGCTGGAATTGCAACTGGCCGCTGCTGTTGCGCGCGAAACGGGTTCGGCTCAAGGCCACGCTCTCATCCAGGAACTGCAGGTTGGCATCGGAACAGGAGCGGCGGCCGACGGCAATGGCCTGCTCGCGCGCCTGCATGCCGGCGTACCAGTACCAGCCCGCCCCGCCAAACACACCCAGCAGCAGAATTTCCCAGCTCACTGGCCAGAGGATTCGGGCTTGACCGGCCTGCGGAACAAGGCCGCTACCTGCTTGTGGGGCGACGAACGCACCGGTGTCGCCGGCGAGCTGTCGGTACGCGGCGTTTCCCTTGGCACATAGGGCGCATCGAACAGGGCATCGCGCGGCGGCTTGGACTTTGGTCCTGGCGCACTGCGTTCCGGACGCTCTGCGCGTTCCGGGCGTGCGGTGCGCTCGGGGCGATCGGAAGCGCGTTCCGGGCGACGCGGGCGCGATTCGTACACCGGCACATCGGCGGCGCCGGGTTCGAATCCAGGCACGATCACCGGCGACAGTGTGCTGCCGATCAGCTTTTCAATATCCCGGAGGTAACGCGTTTCGGATTCGCTCACCAGCGAGATGGCTTCGCCCAGCGCACCAGCACGACCGGTACGGCCGATGCGGTGAACATAATCCTCGGCGTTGTGTGGCAGGTCGTAGTTGACGACGTACGGCAATGCTTCGATGTCGATGCCGCGCGCAGCCACGTCGGTGGCCACCAGCACCCGAATGGTTCCAGCCTTGAATGCATCCAATGCCTTGATGCGTTCCTGCTGGGTTTTGTCGCCATGGATGGCGTCGGCGTGCAGTCCCAGCTTGTTGAGTTCATTGGCCAGCCGGTTGCAGCCCAGCTTGGTCCCGGTGAACACCAGCACCTGGCTCAGGTCACGGCTCTTGATCAGGTGCGCCAGCAGTTGCCGCTTGCGCTCGTGATGCACCGGATGCACCACCTGCGTAACCGTGACCGCAGTGGCATTGCGCGCCACTTCGATGAAGGTGGAATTCCTGAGGATGCAGTCGGCCAGCTTGCGGATTTCTTCCGGGAAGGTCGCCGAGAACATCATGTTCACCCGCTGCGGCGGCAGCAGTTCGATGATGCGCTTGAGGTCGGGCATGAAGCCCATGTCGAGCATGCGGTCGGCTTCGTCGAGCACCAGCGTGTTCACCTGGTTCAGCATCAGCGTCTTGTTCTGCACATGGTCGAGCAGGCGGCCCGGCGTGGCCACCAGAATCTCGACGCCGGCCTTGAGGATGGGAATCTGCGTGTTGATGTTGACGCCGCCGAACACGACCAGCGAACGCAACGGCACGTGCCTGGTATAGGCCTTGACGCTTTCTTCGACCTGGATCGCGAGTTCGCGCGTGGGTGTCAGGATCAGGGCGCGGATGGGATGCTTGGCGGGCGAAGTGCCGTGGTTGGCAAACGGCAGCAGGCGCTGGATCAGCGGCAGCGCAAACGCAGCCGTCTTGCCGGTGCCGGTCTGGGCCGCACCCAGAATGTCGCCTCCCTGCAGGGCCAGCGGAATCACCTGTTCCTGAATCGGCGTCGGTGTCGCGTAACCCATTTCGTCGAGGGCACGCAGGATGTCGGGGGCAAGCCCGAGTTCAGCAAAAGTCGTCAATGTTTATCCAGTTAAATC
>JAIOJU010000164.1 GCA_019911765.1 Thiobacillus sp. | reverse complement strand
ATCGGGAAACCCGCACTCTGTCGCTTGCCCGCGACCGGCTGGGCGAGAAGCCGCTTTATTACGGTTGGCAGGATGGCATTTTTCTGTTCGGCTCGGAACTCAAGGCGCTCAAGGCGCACCCTTCATTTCGAGCCGAAATCGACCGCGATGCGCTGACGCTTTTTCTGCGACACAACACTATTCCCGCTCCTTACTCGATTTACCAAGACATACACAAGCTGCCGCCCGGCACTTTTTTGCAGCTTCACATCGGGCAGAAGGATGTACGGCCGGTGGCATATTGGTCAGCACGATCGATGGCCGAGGCGGGGCAACGCAATCTGTTTCGTGGTAGCGATGCGGAGGCTGTGGCGGAACTGGAACGCTTACTTGGTCAGGCTGTGGGCGGGCAAATGGTGGCGGATGTGCCGCTAGGCGCTTTTCTGTCTGGCGGAATCGACTCCACCACTGTGGTGGCGCTAATGCAGGCGCAAAGCAGCTGCCCGGTGAAAACCTTCACCATCGGTTTTAACGAGGCGGGCTACAACGAAGCTGAGCACGCCCACGCTGTGGCGCGGCATCTGGGAACCGAGCACACTAAACTGTATGTCACCCCGCGGGATGCGATGGACGTGATCCCGGGTCTGTCGACCATTTACGATGAACCCTTTGCCGACTCGTCACAGATCCCCACCTTTCTGGTTTCGCGCTTGGCGCGCAGCCATGTGAAAGTGAGTCTGTCCGGCGATGGCGGTGACGAATTGTTCGGCGGTTACAACCGTTATTTCTGGGCGCGCAATATTTGGCGCAAGCTGGGCTGGATGCCGCGCCCGCTGCGCATGGCATTAGCTGGTGTGCTAACCTCGCTGCCGCCCGCCGCGTGGAATACAGCCTTCCAGCAATTGGAGCAATGGCTGCCGGCCAAGTTACGTTATGCCAATCCGGGTGACAAGCTGCACAAGATGGCGGAGATTCTGGCGGTACGTTCGCCCGAGGAGATTTACCTGAGGCTGGTGTCGCACTGGGAAAATCCTGCTCAACTGGTTCTAGGTAGCCACGAACCGTCAACACTGCTCACCGATGTGGCTTGCCAAGCGGACTTGCCCGATTTCGAGCATCGTATGATGTATCTGGATACGGTTACCTATCTTCCCGATGACATTCTCACCAAGGTAGATCGGGCAGCCATGTCCGTTAACCTCGAAACACGAGTGCCACTGCTTGACCACCGGTTGGTGGAATTCGCCTGGAGTTTGCCGCTGAACATGAAAATCCGCCACGGACAAGGTAAGTGGCTGTTACGCCAAGTGCTCTATCGCCACGTACCACAGGCGCTAATGGATCGCCCCAAGATGGGCTTTGGAGTACCCATCGGCCACTGGTTGCGCGGCTCGCTCAAAGACTGGGCAGCAGCGCTCATTGAGCCCGGGCGGCTGACGAGAGAGGGTTTCTTTGACCCCGCGCCTATTCAGCGCAAATGGACTGAGCATCAGTCCGGTAATCGCAACTGGTCGTATTACCTATGGGATGTGCTGATGTTCCAGGCGTGGATTGAAAAGACCTCCGGCTCGAAAACCAACGTGATTTCGCAATGAAACTGAATAACCTCCCCATTCGCCACCTGTCTGCTGTATTTATCTCGTTGTTTCTGATCGCCCTCGTTTTTTGGCTGCCCAGTGTTGAAAACGTCTTGCAGCGGCTGGCCGGGTTTCCGCCCTGGGCTTTGGCAGGCATTCTGGCACTGCTGCTGGCGAATTTGTTTGTGGTGTCGTTTCGGTTCTGGCGGGTACTGGCGCATTTCGGCATTGCCTTGCCCTGGAAAGTTGTTTCGCGCGCCTGTGTTGCGGGCCATGCAACAGGGCTCGTTGTGATTTCTCTGTTCGGACAGGTCATGGGGCGCCAGGCAGTACTGCAAAAATGTGGCGTGCAGCCTGTAGTAAATGCCAGCCTCGCTGCTTACGAGCGCACGCTGCTGGCGCTTGTCAGCGGAGCGCTTGGCATACTCGGTGGATTTTATCTACTCGGGAATTCCGTGATTGACGGCTTTTTCCAGAACTTATCCCTCATCGAGATCGTGATCGCTGCGCTGGGCGGGGGCGCACTAAGTCTGTGGCTGGGGCGCTCAAGGTTTGAAACGAAATTATCCGGGCAGATGTTTTCCTGGGCTAATTCCGTGCGAGTCATGTCAATCACCGGGCTGACGCTTGCCGGACAGTTGTTGATACTGGGATGTTTCGTGCTGGGGATTATAGCGGTCAGCCCGGATGTTCCTGTCGCATCCTTGTTTGCCGCTTCGGCCATCATCAGTTTGGCTGCCAGCATGCCGATTACCGTCAATGGCTGGGGTGTACGCGAGTTGGCTGCGGTATACGTGCTCGGCAAGTTGGGGGTCCCCGCTACCGACGCAGTGGCGGTGTCGGTGATCATTGGACTGTGTTCCACCCTGGTCATACTTGCTGCCACGCCTTTTGCCGTCAGAACATCCCCCATGTCTGAATCGGCCAAGCCTTTAGCCGTGACGGTTCATCCGGTGTCGGAAATCGAAAAATCCGCAGCCTGGATACTGGGCATTGCGGTGGCTGTTGCGGTGTTTTTTCAGGTGCACTTAAGCTTGCCAGGAGGCGTGATCAATCTTAACCTGGCGGATCCATTTGCCATTCTGGCGCTGGCGGCGGTGAGTCTGCATGCGCTATTTTCCAAGCAAATGCCCGCATGGAAAATCAGGCACTTTAACCTCGCCCTGGGAGCGATCAGCCTATTGATGCTGCTTGGCTTTATCAATGGCTGGTTGAAAATCGGTGTTACACAATGGGCACTCGGCGGACGACTCCTGGGCTGGCTGGTATTGCTGGGTTATCTTTCGGCGGGATATTTAATTGTTGCAAATGCCGGCGCCCACGGGCTGCGGCGCCTTGCCGAAACCTTGATCGCCACTGCGGCCGTTGTTGTAGTGTTGCAAGCTACGCTGCGCTTGCTGGAATACTGGGGGGTGAACACTGGCGCGCACTTTGCGCCCAATTTCGAAGGCTACGCAAGCAATCGCAATGCCTTTGCCTTCCAGTTGCTCGCTGTGATGGCGCTACTTCTTGGCTATTCCCGAGTTTACGCGAGGTGCAGTGTGGGCTCGTATCTTTCCAAGCGGCCATTGATATTCTCTGTACTGCTGGGTATCGTGCTGGCTGGATTGGTGTGGACCGGTTCGCGTGCAGGTTTGCTGGTGGGTCTGACAATGCTGTTTGTTGCCGGGATCGGCCGTCTGGCGGATCGTAGGATGCTCGGCTGGGGTTTGATATTCGCCGCCACACTTTGGGTTGGTGTCTGGATGGGGATGCAAAGCGTCTCCATCCAAAGCGCCTCCATCCAAAGCGCCTTCTCCGGAGATCATAGCAACCAGCAACGTTGGGCATCGCTAACCTATGGTCTGGAATTGTGGCGTCAGTCACCAGTCTTCGGTGCGGGGCTCGGTGTATTCATCGCCAAAAGTTCGGCTTGGTTTGGGTTTCCACAGGTCATTCACAATACCCCTATATGGATACTGGCCGAATTCGGACTCGTTGGTATGGCGGTCTTGGGGTGGACATTTTTCCTGTTGTCACGGTACGCAATCCCACTCAAAACACATCTGCCTGCGCGGCGTGTTTTGCTGCTAATAATCTTGGCGTTTGCCATTTTCAGTATGGCACATGAAATTTTTTACCAGCGCGTCCTGTGGCTTGTGTTAGGTGCTGTACTGGCGCAGCCTTTTGTCTCAAGGGCGCGCGCATGAACACCCGTCCCAAACTCCTGTTCGTGGTCACCGAAGACTGGTATTTCGTTTCGCACCGGTTGTCGCTTGCGGTGGCCGCGCAGGCAGCAGGGTTCGACGTGGTGGTGGCCACCCGCGAGGGTGAACACGCGGATGCCATTCGCAGCACAGGAATTCGCCTGGCCCCCTTCAACGTGTCACGGCGTGGCGGCAATCCGCTGCGTGAGGTGACAGCACTGTGGCGCCTGTATCGCCGTGAAAAACCTGATCTGGTCCATCATGTGGCGCTCAAGACAGTGATGTTTGGCGCGCTGGCAGCGTACCTGGCACGCGTGCCTGCGCAGGTGAATGCGGTGGCGGGTCTGGGGTGGCTGTTCACTTCGTCCAGTCGCACCGTGCGACTTGTTCGTCCGGTATTGCGCTGGATGCTGGCGCGCCTGCTTAACCGGCCACATTGCTTGACCATTGTGCAAAACCCGGAAAACTGGTCTCTGCTCGAACGCTCGGGCGTGTCTGCCGCACGCTTACGGCTGATTCGCGGCGCAGGCGTGGATTTACAGGCTTTTCACCCTGTGCCCTCCCCCCCAGAGCCGGTTTGCATCGTGCTGGTTTCACGCATGTTGTGGGACAAGGGCGTGGGTGAGTTTGTCGAGGCAGCGCGCTGCTTGACCGATGCGGGCGTCAACGCACGCTTTATTCTGGTGGGCGACCCTGATCCGGCCAACCCAGCCTCGGTGCCTGAATCGAGCTTACGTGATTGGAGCGGGAACAATGGCGTGGAATGGTGGGGCAGGCGAGAAGACATACCCACCGTGTTGCAGGCAGCACATATCGCTTGTCTACCATCATCTTATGGTGAAGGTTTACCCAAGTCACTGCTGGAAGCTGCCGCCTGTGGCTTGCCGATCGTAACGACCGATGCGCCGGGTTGTCGCGAAGTGGTGCGCGACGGCGTGAATGGCTTGCGGGTACCGGTGCGCGATACGGCTGCGTTGGCGGCTGCGTTGGACAAACTGATTGGCGACGCTGCGCTGCGCCACCACATGGGCAAACAGTCGCGATTGCTGGCTAAAACAGAGTTTGGGTTAGAGTCCGTCATTACGCAAACGCTGGCGGTGTATCGCGAGGCGTGCGCATGAATGTATTGGTAACCGGCGCCAGCGGCTTTGTGGGCACGGCATTGTGCGCCAGGCTAGCGGCTGCCGGGGTTGGGGTGGTGCCCGCAGTACGTGGCAAGCTTGGTTTGCCGCATGAAGTGGTGGTTGACAATCTGGATGCACCAGCGGATTGGCGGTCGGTGCTGAGCGATTGCGATGCAGTGGTTCATCTGGCCGCACGGGTCCACATGATGGACGATACGTCTCAGGATCATCTGGCGTTGTACCGGGCCACCAATACCGAAGCCACACTCAATCTTGCCCGCCAGGCGGCGCAAGCCGGAGTGAGGCGCTTCGTTTTCATCAGCACCATCAAGGTCAACGGCGAAGGAGGCGATGCGCCCTATCGAGAAACCGATGTGCCCGCGCCGGAGGATGCGTATGCGATTTCAAAATGGGAGGCCGAACAGGGGTTGCAGCGAATCGCCGAGGAAACCGGTCTGGAAGTTGTCATCCTGCGCCCGCCGCTGGTCTATGGACCGGGCGTGAAAGCGAATTTCCTGCGACTGATGCAAACAGTCCGGAAAGGCTGGCCGCTGCCGTTAGGGTCGATCTGCAACCGCCGCAGCCTTTTATATCTGGGCAACTTTATCGATGCGATCAGGTTGTGTATTGAACACCCTGCTGCTGCAGGGCAGACTTTTTTGCTGGACGATGGTGGGCCGGTTTCGACGCCGGAGCTGATTCGTGCGGTGGCGCGTGCCATGGGACGACCGGTTCGTTTGTTGGCAGTGCCTGTTGGGGTGCTTGAATGGCTGGGCACATTGTTTGGGAAACGTGCTGCCGTGGCGCGGCTCACGGGTTCGCTTTATGTGGACAGTTCGTATATCCGCTCGCGTCTGGGCTGGACACCGCCTTACACAATGGCTTCAGGCCTGGCGGAAACGGTAGCTTCCTCAAAATGAATGTGCTTGTTGTCGTTGCCGCCTTTGTCATTTGCTGGGGAATACTGGCCTGGCTGCTCCGGCGCGGTAAGTTTT
This sequence comes from Thiobacillus sp., assembly GCA_019911765.1. GTDB lineage: Bacteria > Pseudomonadota > Gammaproteobacteria > Burkholderiales > Thiobacillaceae > Thiobacillus. The sequence goes on along the minus strand of JAIOJU010000164.1, from coordinate 2,587 downwards.
TGCCGATGGATCATCCCAATGACCGTTCGCTGCATGTGACACCCACACCGCGCATCGGGGGATTGGGGATCATGGCCGGGGTTCTTGCGGCGGCCGTCTGGTTAACCAATGTTGACTTGTTGCCTGTGGTGCTGGCGGTATTTGTGCTGGCTGCAGTATCAGTGCTGGATGATGTGCGTGGCTTGTCGGTGGCATTGCGTTTTATGGTGCACTTCGCCGCAGCTGCGGCCTGTCTGTTTGCGCTAGGGCTGACTGGCTGGACATGGCTGCTGGGCATGCTGATCGTAGTATGGATGACCAACTTGTATAACTTCATGGACGGCTCGGATGGACTGGCCGGTGGCATGGCCGCAATCGGCTTCGGCGCACTGTCAGCGGGTGCCTGGCTGGGAGGTGATTCGGGTCTGGCTGCGTTTTGTGCCGCAATCGCAGCAGCAGCCCTGGCATTTTTGCGCTTCAATTTTCCGCCTGCCCGAGTGTTCATGGGGGATGTCGGCTCGATTCCACTGGGCTTCCTTGCAGCTTCATTAGGCGTGGCGGGCATTCAACAACATATTTGGCCCTGGTACTTTCCTTTGCTCGTCTTTTTGCCATTTATCGTTGATGCCAGCGTGACACTGCTTCGCCGTGCACTTCGGGGAGAAAAGCTATGGCAGGCGCACCGTTCGCATTATTATCAGCGCGTGGTACTGCTGGGCGCATCGCACCGTCAACTGGCATTGGCTGCCTATTTTCTGATGCTGGCTGGAGCGGGTGGTGCGCTGGCTTTGCTGGCCGCACCGCAATACACTGCATGGCTGCTTGCATTATGGCTGGCGCCTTATTTCCTTATTTTTCTGATTATCGACTGGCGATGGCATCGCACTCGTAATGAACATTAATCCGCGCACCGTCGCCATCATCCTGCACGACATCCTGGTCGCCACTTTTTCCTGGCTGGGTGCGTACTGGCTGCGCTTCAATCTGGAGATTCCACCCGAATTCGAGACCGCGGCCCTGTCTACCATGCTCTGGGTTGTGCCATTGCAGGCTGTCGTGTTCTGGCATTTTGGCTTGTATCGAGGCATCTGGCGTTTCGCCAGCCTGCCTGACCTCAAGCGCATTGTGATGGCGGTGGGCGTGGCGGCGCTGTTGATTCCTGTCGTGCTGATCCTGTTCCGGGTCAGTGATGTGGTGCCGCGTTCGGTGTTGATTCTCGATCCGTTGCTGCTGCTCATCGTGATGGGCGGCAGTCGCCTCGCGTACCGTGCCTGGAAAGAACATCGGCTGACCAGTGTATTGCATCCGGGCAGCAAGCCGGTATTGGTTGTAGGAGCAGGATCGGCGGCAGATTTTTTGCTGCGTGAATTGGCGCGCAATCCTGCGGGATTTCATGTGCTGGGCTTGCTGGATGACAGCCGTGACAAGCAGGGACGATTGGTTCAGGGCGTGCCGGTGTTTGGGCCGCTGGATGAAGTGGCGACGTGGGCGGCGAAAATGGAGGTGGCAGACATTGTTCTGGCCTTGCCTTCAGCCGCGCATGAGGTGCGCAAGCGTGTCACCCAGATGTGCACGGAGGCCGGACTGAATGTGTTGACGATTCCGTCGCTGGAGGATCTGGTGGCAGGCCGTGTTTCCGTATCAAGCCTGCGTCGCATCGAACTCGACGATTTGCTTGGGCGCGATCCTGTCATGCTCGACGATAGCGGGTTGCATCAATTTCTCACGGGGCAGGTGGTGATGGTAACCGGAGCAGGTGGCTCGATTGGCTCGGAGCTGTGTCGCCAGATCGCACGTTTCGCGCCCGCCAAGCTGGTGCTGTTTGAACAGTCGGAACTGGCCCTGTACGCCATGGAGCAGGAGTTGCCGCAGCATTTTCCGAGGGTACCCATTTCACCTGTGATCGGTGATGTCAAGAATGCAGTCTGGGTGAATCAGGTGATGGCCGAGTATCGCCCTTCGGTGGTGTTTCATGCGGCTGCCTACAAGCATGTGCCGCTGATGGAGAATGGCAACGCCTGGGAGGCGGTGCGCAATAACGTGCTGGGTACCCAGATTGTTGCCGCGGCGGCGCAGGCAAATGGCGTGGGCAAGTTTGTGATGATTTCAACTGACAAGGCCGTCAATCCGACCAATGTCATGGGGGCGACCAAACGCCTGGCCGAGATGACCTGCCAGGCGATGCAACAGCACCAATCCGATCAGCAACCGGGCGGCACGCGGTTTGTGTCGGTGCGCTTTGGAAATGTGCTCGGCTCTTCGGGCAGCGTGATTCCAAAGTTTCAGAAGCAGATCGAGGCAGGCGGGCCGGTGACGGTCACGCACCCGGATATCACGCGTTTTTTCATGTCGATTCCCGAAGCTGCCCAGCTGGTTTTACAGGCAGGTTTGATGGGTGAAGGGGGCGAGATTTTTGTACTGGATATGGGTGAGCCCGTCAAAATCGCTGAACTGGCGAAGCTCATGATCCGTTTGTCGGGTGCAGATGAAGACCGTATCCGGATCGAGTACACGGGGCTGCGCCCTGGTGAAAAGCTGTACGAGGAGCTGCTGGCAGATGATGAGTCGACTTTGCCAACACCGCACCCGAAACTTAGGGTCGCCAAGG
>JAIOJU010000163.1 GCA_019911765.1 Thiobacillus sp. | reverse complement strand
ATCATCTGCTGCATGCCCATGTACTGATCCATCATGTATTGGCGCTGCTTCGTCTGTTCCGGGGTGAGATTGGTGTAGTAGTCCCCCATTCCACGCCACCCCATCATGTGTCCACCCATCATGTGTCCACCCATCATGGGGCCGCCTGCGCAGCAGCCCATCATTCCTGGGCCCCACATGTCATTCATCATTCCCATTCCACTCTGCATCGTCATCCAGTGTTCCTGAAGCAGCTTTTGCCGCTTCTGCGGGTCTTGAGTCTGGCGAATTTTCTCCATCTGCTCTTGCATTTTCTTGATGCTTTCCTGCACTTGCGCCGCTTGCTTATCGAACTCGGCAACGTTTGGCGATTTCTGTTGTGTTTGCCCGCCTTTTTCTGTGGACTTGGATTGCTGGGCGTTTACGGGGGCTACTGAAAACAGGACCGCTGCGAATACTGATGTTAAAGCTGCTTTGTTCATTTCATCTTCTCCTTTAAAGAAATCGAAGAAACTAATGCAATCTATCTGTATAGCAGATTCCCAGTTTAAGGTTGATCTGCGTCAGCCCGCTCAGGCCGCTTTGGGGCCAGAGCCACCGCTCATCACTGCTCGTCGGGTTGCTTACTCGCCCAGCGGAGTCGGGAGTTCGTGTTCGTCAGATCGGGAAGCTGACGTTTAGGGCCAACAGAAGCTGAAGGGCAGGTAGCCGAAGCATTGCCGCCCGATACAGACCGCAGACTCAACGTCGGCAATGGCCGATCAGCAAAAGTGCACGCTGATTTCACGACCGACCGCTTTCTGTCCTACACCGGCCGCCCAGTAACGCAGGGGTGCCCCGTACTGTCACTGTTTGTCAGGTCAAGTCTGAGCCTTTACTCTCAAAAACATTGTTGGTGATTTCCGCAAGGATGCAAGTTGGTGGGCGCTCTTTGTTCAGCCATTTTTAGCCCTTAACCAGTAAGCCGTTTCTCTTAAATCCCCCGTATTCCTTTGTGTTCGCGTCTATTCAAGCGAACAGGCCCTTTCGGGTAAGTCCCTTGGCCCTTATTGGGCTTCCGTTTTTCGGGCAACCGTCCATTTTATCCATTTCAGATTTGATTTTCAGCAATCAATCAAAAAAACATTCTTTTGATTTCCGCTGGAAGCGGGGTGAGCGCATCCCTAGCATTCGCCCCATGGATTCCCTCTCCTCCCCTTGGGTTGTTCTCCTGACGGCCCTTTTTTATACCCAAGCCGACGCCTTCTGTTTTGATGAGGCGGGGGCGATGTACGGGGTCTCACCACTATTGCTGAAGGCAGTGGCCCAAGTTGAGTCGAATATGAGACCGCATGCGGTTAACAGCACTCACACAGCGACTACGCAGTCTCAGGACATTGGTCTGATGCAGATCAATACCCGGTGGCTGCGGAGGAACCCTATCAAGTCGCTCAGATACACCGTGGCCCACCTCTACGATCCCTGTACCAGCGTCAAGCTGGGTGCCTGGGTGCTGGCGAACAACTTCAATCGATATGGCGCTTCGTGGGAAGCGGTTGGTGCCTACAACGCGGCATGCACGCGACTAAAAGGCGATGCGTGCCGTCGCGCACGAAATGGCTATGCCTGGAAAGTCTACCGGGCAATGAGGAAATCCTCATGAAATGCATGTTCGCATTGCTTGCCCTGGTCTGGGCAGGTTCGTCGATGGCTGCCGACTGGCAGGTGACGCAATCCGATTCCATTAGCGCTTATGTCATGTGTCATGCAGGCGATTGCCCTGTAAGGACGGCGAAGGTGCTTGACCTTGCTGTACCCGTCCCCATGCCAGCGATGGAATCGGATAGCGCTGCTAAGCCGGTCGCTGTGAGCTCTTCTACTTCAGTTCGATTTGCGTTGGCATCGGCTCGGCTCAGTCAGACCGATAAAGCCAAGCTCAAGGCTTTTCTCGAACGGCATCGTGACGCGAGACGTTTTCTGATTCTTGGCAGCACAGATCAGGTAGGCAAGAAGCGATTTAACGAAACCTTGGCGTACAAGCGCGGGATAGCGGTCGCGGTTTTTATGCACGCCAACGGAGTCCAGAAACGGAATATCAAAGTCGATTCGCGATGCTGCATCGACCATCCGCCCAGCACAAACCCTGGCGCAAGACGTGCGGTGATCAGCATTAACGAATAGGGATTGGGTATGACAAAAAACACTACTGAGCCGGGATACAAGGCAGTCCTCGTGCGCGAGGAAACCAAACTCAAGCTGCAGGCGCTTGGGAGAGCCCTTCCCAACAGGAACCTGTTCTTGGAAAGGCGGCTGGCCACAGCCGCCATTGAATACTGTCTGAACGATGAGACAGCGAGGCAAGCCATGCTGGATTTGGTGCGCCACATCGTGATGCAAGACCTTGAGACTGCTGAGACACCGGGACCATGAGACCCATCTTTCAATACATACGCTCAAGGAGAATCAAATGAATTTCATGCAGATGTTCAGCAAAAAACAGGTCGTTGTCGGCGGGCTTCTCTCCGCTCTGATGGTCAGCTCGGCATGGGCCACCACCGCCGGCGGCGGTGTGACCGGTACAGAATTCCAAGCCCTGTTCGACATGCTGGTGGGTTGGGCCGAAGGCTATCTGGGCAAAGCGCTGGCGATCGCCGCGTTCGTGGTCGGCGCGCTCATTGGCTTTGCCAAGTCTACCGCCATGCCGGCGCTGGTTGGCATCGTCTTCGCCATCGTGTTCGGCCTTGGCCCGACGATCATCAACGGCATGTTCGCTGCTGTGATTTAAGCGAAGCATCCCCGGACTGAATAGCATGGCTAATCAAGATTCGCCAACGATCCCGACCCGCCTGGACGACCCTCCCAAGTTCATGTGGTGGGATTTCGACGTGGCCATGCTGTTCATGTCCTTCTTCGTATTCGGTCTCATTACAGGCTGGCTCGTGAGCTTCACGGTGTTCGGGTTGGTGATGGCCTGGCTTTATCGCAAAGCTAAATTCGGCCAGCACAGAGCTTATGGCATGCACCTGCTGTATTGGCATCTACCCGTCAATCTGGGAATGAAGGCAACACCGCCTTCGAGCATCCGAGAGTTCATTGGCTGATGAGAATAGACAAACTGAGCGGCCAAGTGGCCGTCACTCTCGGGGTGCGCAGATGGGCTGTGATGATGTTCACCTTGTCGCAGAGCGCATTGCTCCTGATGTTGATCGCCTTCCTGACGCGAGGCGACACACACCGCGAAACGCTGGTTCCACCGACGACCCACACAACATTCTGGATCGATGATGACAAGGTTTCCAAAGAATATCTAATCGAGATGGGTGTGTTTCTGGCCCAGCTCTACTTCGATGTGACGCCACAGAACGTGGACTTCAATCACCGCACACTCAAGTCCTATATCGACCCCCGCTTCTACGGGAAGCTGGAAATCGAAGCCGGCGCTTATGCCCAAAAGATCAAGGCGGATAACGCCAGCACGTTCATGGCGATCGCGATGGTCATGCCGGACGAGGCAAAACAACGCATCGCTGTTCAAGGTGTGCTCAACACCTATCTGGGAGACAGCAGAACATCACAGGTGAACAAAACCTACGTATTTCAGTTTGCCCAACGCGGCGGCCGTGTGCTGCTGACCGGTATGAGAGAAGGTAAGAATGCTGCCCGACCGTTTGAAGAAATCACTGCTCCTTAGTCTGTTTTGCTTATTTGCCGCGCCGCCCTCACACGCTTTGCAGGTAGTGGAAGGCGTCGAGGGCAAGACCCTGTTCGTCAAGGTGAGCCTGAGAGACTTGAACCGCATCTCGATCGAAGGAGGCCGGGTTCGCCTAGTCAAGTCTGCTGACGACGGAATGCTCACTGGCAGCGCGGACGCCGCCACAGGGCAGGCCCTGATTCAGCCATTGGCCAAGGATTCCTTCGGAGTGTTTGTGTTCAGTCAAAGTGGGAAAACCTACACGCTGGTGTTGCAGCCACAGGATATTCCGGGGGAAACCATCGTGATCAAGGAAACGGCTGTCCCTGCTTCTGTTGCAGCCAAGCCTGGCGAGATTGAACGCGCCGCCAGTTACCAGCAGGCGATCAAGAAAATGATTCAGGCATTGGCAGGCGAAGGTTTGCCGGAGGGTCTGGAGGTGAAGAAAACCTGGGAGGAAATCCGCCTCTGGAAAGGCTCCCGCTTTGCGCTGGAGCATGTTCTAACCGGACATTCACTGGTGGGTGAACAGTATCGCCTGTTCAACGTCAGCGACGCCCCGGTTCGGGTCGCCGAACAGGAGTTCTACAAGAAAGGTGTACTGGCTGTGTCGGTGCGCGACTTGACCGTTGAGTCGGGTCGCAGCACCCAGGTCTTTGTGGTTAAACGTAACGAA
>JAIOJU010000162.1 GCA_019911765.1 Thiobacillus sp. | reverse complement strand
GGCGTGATCGTGGTCGCTGCGACCAACCGTCCCGATGTGCTTGATCCCGCCTTGCTGCGCCCGGGCCGGTTCGACCGCCAGGTGGTGGTGGGCCTGCCCGATATTCGCGGGCGTGAGCAGATTCTGCTGGTGCATATGCGCAAGGTGCCGGTTGCCCCTGACGTGCGTGCCGACATCCTGGCACGTGGTACACCCGGCATGTCCGGTGCTGACCTGGCCAATCTGGTCAATGAGGCTGCCCTGTTTGCTGCGCGTGGCAACAAGCGTCTGGTGGACATGGATGATTTCGAGCGGGCCAAGGACAAGATATTCATGGGTGCCGAGCGCAAGTCCATGGTGATCACGCCCGAAGACAAGAAAAAAACCGCGTATCACGAGTCTGGTCATGCCGTGATCGGCATGTCGCTGAAGGGCTGCGACCCGGTACACAAGGTGACCGTGATTCCACGCGGTCGCGCACTGGGGGTGACGATGTCGTTGCCGGAGGTCGATCGCTTCAGCATGTACAAGGATCAGATGCTGGATCAGATCAGTATGCTGTTCGGCGGGCGTGTCGCTGAGGAAATCTTCGTCGGCAGCATTTCGACGGGCGCATCCAATGACTTCGAGCGCGCCACAAGTATTGCCCGGGACATGGTGACCCGCTACGGCATGTCCGATGCATTGGGTCCGATGGTTTACGGTGAAAACGAGGGTGAAGTGTTCCTGGGGCGTTCAGTGACGACGCACAAGAACATGAGCGAAACCACCATGCAGAAGGTCGATGCCGAGATTCGCCGCATTCTGGATGAACAATACGCCCTGGCCAAGAAAATCCTTACCGAGAAACGCGATGTGGTCGAGGCGATGACAGCCGCTTTGCTTGAATGGGAAACCATCGACGCCGAGCAGATCGCCGACATCATGGCGGGGCGCCCCCCTCATCCGCCCAAGCCGGTGGCGGTGACACCGCCGCCGTCGAGCGGTGGGGACAAGCCCAGTGCGCCCGCGCCCACTGCACATCCTGCGCAGGAAACCTGACGCAATCGCCCATCGCCACTACAATGGAGGAGCTCTGGCCCCTCCATTTTTATGTCCGTTCTCCACGCAGGCTCGCACCGTCTCTCTCTGGCCCGGCCGCTCATCATGGGCATCGTCAACGCCACACCGGACTCGTTCTCGGATGGCGGGCGTTGGCATGACGCGGCGGCGGCTATTCGGCATGCGCTTCAGCTTCAGGAAGCGGGTGCCGATATCCTTGACGTAGGAGGGGAGTCCACCCGGCCCGGTGCGGCGATGGTGCCGGTCGACGAGGAGATCCGGCGGGTGTTGCCCGTGATCGAGGCGCTTGTCGACCGTGGCTGTGTGGTATCGATCGATAGCAGGAAGCCGGAGGTCATGCGGGCTGCGCTGGACGCAGGCGCAGCCATGGTGAACGATGTCATGGCCCTGCGTACGCCTGGCGCGCTGGAAACGGTTGCGGCGTCCGAAGCTGCGGTGTGCCTGATGCATATGCAGGGCGAGCCACAGTCCATGCAACTGGCTCCTCACTACGCTGATGTGGTCGATGAAGTAAAGCAGTTTTTACATGGCAGGGTGCAGGCGTGTGAGGCGGCCGGGATTGCGCGTGAACGGCTGGTGATCGATCCCGGTTTCGGTTTCGGCAAAACGCTGGCGCACAATCTGGCCTTGCTGAAACAGCTGCATCGCCTGGCAGACCTGGAGATACCGGTATTAGCCGGGTTGTCGCGCAAGTCCATGCTGGGCACCTTGACCGGACGGAGCGTCGAGGCGCGGGAATTTGCCGGCGTGGCGGCACACCTGTGTGCCGTGGCACATGGTGCAAAGCTGCTTCGGGTTCATAACGTAACCGCCATGCGTGATGCGCTGGCAATCTGGAATGTAGTGGAGGAATCGCGGGATGGGACGTAAGTATTTTGGTACCGATGGCGTGCGGGGCAAAGTGGGCGATTCGCCCATTACACCCGAATTCGTGATGCATCTGGGTTACGCGGCCGGCCAGGTGCTGGTGGCAGACCGCGGCAGCCTGCCGCCGAACCAGCACCCTACGGTACTGATAGGCAAGGACACCCGTATTTCGGGCTATATGCTGGAAGCTGCACTGGAGGCGGGCTTTACCGCTGCTGGCGTGAATGTGCTGATGACCGGTCCGATGCCGACCCCGGCCGTAGCCTATCTGACGCGCGCCCTGCGCTTGCAGGCGGGCGTGGTGATCTCGGCCTCGCATAACCCGTTTGAGGATAATGGCATCAAGTTTTTCTCGGCCAGCGGCGAGAAATTACCCGACAGCGTGGAAGAAGCCATCGAAGCACAGATGGATTCCCCGATTGTGACGGTTGAAGCGCGCCAGTTGGGGCGTGCCCGGCGGATCGAGGATGCCGCCGCGCGCTATATCGAGTTTTGTAAAAGCACCTTTCCCAATCACCTCGATCTGCGTGGAATGCGTATCGTGGTGGACTGCGCCCATGGTGCAACCTATCACATCGCCCCGCATGTGCTGCATGAACTGGGCGCCGAGGTTATCGCCATCGGCAACGAGCCCGATGGCTTCAATATCAACGACCAGTGCGGTGCCACCTATACCAAGGCGCTTTCCGATGCGGTGCGCGAGCATCGTGCGGATGTAGGGATTGCGCTGGATGGTGATGGTGACCGTCTGATGATGGCCGATGCCATGGGACGGATTTATGACGGTGACCAGCTGGTCTACGTGATTGCGCGTCACCGCATCCAGACCGGCTACATGAGGGGAGGGGTGGTCGGTACGCTGATGACCAACCTGGGTACCGAGCATGCACTGGGTCGTATTCAAATTCCCTTTGAGCGCGCCAAGGTCGGCGACCGCTATGTGCTGGAACGCCTGCATGCCAACGGCTGGACATTGGGCGGCGAAACGTCGGGCCATATCCTCTGCCTGGACAAGCACACTACCGGGGACGGCATTGTCTCGGCGTTGCAGGTGCTGCGCGCCCTGCGTGAATCCGGCGAAACACTGGACAGCTTTACAACCGACCTGGAGACCTACCCGCAGGTCATGATCAATGTGCCGGTGGCGAAAGGTTTCAAACTGGAGGCCTCGGCTGCAGTGGACGATTCCGTCGGAAAGGCCGAGACTGCATTGAATGGCAGTGGCCGGATTGTTCTGCGTGCGTCTGGCACCGAACCGTTGATTCGCGTGATGGTAGAAGGACGCGATGCCGATCTGGTCAGACATACGGCTGAAACAATCGCGGCTACCGTGAGAACAGCCGCTGCGGGCGGGTGATTTCCCGACCTGAAATATCACTGTAATATTCGCCCGTTAGTATGGCGACGTCGCCCCATGCGGCAACGTCTATTACTACCGGAGATATTACATGCGTATTTTCAATACATTGGCTCAAGGGACTCTGGCTGCGGCCATGGGTATGGTTTTTTCGGTCAGCGCGCTGGCCGCTGACATTACGGGCGCGGGCGCAACCTTCCCCTACGCCGTTTACACCAAGTGGGCTGAGTCCTATCAGACGGCCACGGGTAACAAGGTCAATTACCAGGGCATTGGCTCTTCAGGCGGCATCAAGCAGATCAAGGCCAAGACCGTTGATTTTGGCGGCACCGATGCTCCGCTCGACGAAGCAGAACTGGATGCTGCGAAGCTGGTACAGATTCCGACCGTGATGGGCGGCGTTACCATCGTGATCAACGTTCCGGGTATTGAATCCGGGAAGCTGAAACTGGACGGCCCGACCGCCGCCGACATGTTCCGTGGCGCGATCACCAAGTGGAACGACCCGGCCATCGCCAGGCTGAACCCGGGTGTTTCGTTGCCAAACCTGGCGGTTACTGTGGCGAATCGTTCGGACGGTTCCGGCACCACCCACGTTTTCACCGGCTACCTCGCCAAGCAGTCGATGGCCTTCATGCGTGAGGTAGGCGCGGGTAAAACGGTAAACTGGCCGAGCAACTCGGTTGGCGGCAAGGGGAATCCGGGCGTGGCAGCCAACGTGCAGAAGATCAAAGGCGCGATTGGTTATGTGGACATCGCTGACGCGATGAAAAACCAGATGAAATTTGTTGCCCTCAAGAACCGTGCGGGCAACTACATCGTCCCGAATCAGGATGCCGTGGCAGATGCGGCGTCTGGTGCCAACTTCAAGGTGCGTGGCATGGCGCCCGACCTGCTGGATCAGGCGCATAAAAATGCCTGGCCCATCACTTCGGCAACGTACATGCTGGCATACGAGAAGGGCACTGATGCCGCCAAACAAAAAGGCGTGGTGGATTTCTTTACGTGGTCGTTGAACAATGGCCAGAAAATGGCTGAAGACCTGGGTTTTGTTGCATTGCCCGCTAACGTCGTGAAGATGGTTGAAGCCGAAATGAAGAACATCAAGTAAGGTTCCATTGATCTGACTTGATATTTGCCAGGACAGCCTGCTGCTCCTGGCGCTCTACCCAAGCAGCTGTCTTGCGACGGCTGCTTGGGTAGATAACAACGAACCGATAGGCACCCAAACGTGAGCGAGACCAGTGCATCTACCGGAATAGACGAGCATGCTAGGCAGGTCCGTAAATTCCGGTTACAGGACAAGCTTTTCCATCATTCCACCCAGCTTTTTGCGGTTGTCGTTCTGGCCGCGCTGCTGGGTATTCTCGTGTCGCTCACGATTGAGGCGTGGCCCAGCCTGAAGGGATTTGGGCCATCGTTTTTGTGGACCAATATCTGGAGCGTGCCAGACGACGAATATGGCGCGCTGGCTGCCATTTATGGCACGGTAGTGACCTCCGTGCTGGCATTGCTGCTTGCGGTGCCGATCAGCTTCGGGATTGCGCTGTTCCTGACCGAAACCTGTCCGACATGGCTGCGACGCCCGCTGGGTACTGCAATCGAACTGCTGGCGGGCATCCCGTCCATCGTCTACGGCATCTGGGGCTTGTTTGTGTTTGCGCCGCTGTTTGCCGAGTATGTGCAGCCGCCGCTTCAGTCGTTGCTCGGTGATGTGCCGGTGATAGGCGGCTGGTTCTCCGGTCCCCCCATCGGCGTAGGCATTCTGACGGCCAGCATCGTACTGGCCATGATGGTGATTCCGTTCATCGCTTCGGTCATGCGCGATGTATTTGAAACGGTACCGCATGTGCTCAAGGAATCCGCGTACGGCGTCGGATGCACTACCTGGGAAGTGATGCGCAATATCGTGCTGCCTTACACCCGGGTGGGGGTGATCGGCGGCATCATGTTGGGATTGGGGCGTGCACTGGGCGAGACCATGGCCGTCACCTTCGTGATCGGCAATGCCAACCGCATCAACGGCAGCCTGTTCGCTCCGGGCACCTCAATCGCCTCCACGCTGGCCAACGAATTTGGCGAAGCGGATCCCGGCCTGCACATTGCCTCCCTGTTTGAATTGGGTCTGGTGCTGTTTGTCATTACCTTCATCGTGCTGGCGATTTCACGCTGGCTCATCAGTCGCAGCATGGGCTCAGAAGGCTTGTAGGGTATTC